>NZ_JABWRO010000136.1:0-14243 GCF_014268985.1 Pseudomonas sp. RW10S2
TAGGAGCGGCGGTTCGCCGCTGCGACTTGCTTGCGAAGCAGTCGACACGATCCCGAATCCTTGAAGGAATCCATCCGTGGTAGCCGACATCGCCGCCCGTGACCGCCTGCAACCCTCGCTGCTGGATCGTCTGACCGACGACGACCCCGGCAACCCGCAGGAGGCCCCGGACAAGCGCGTGCTGTCGCTGCAACAGCTCAAGGCTTCGGTGCTGCGCGACCTGGCCTGGCTGCTCAATACCACATCGCTGCTCGACAGCACCCGCACCCTGGATACCCCCGCAGGCACCTCGGTGATCAACTACGGCCTGCCCGCCCTGGCCGGCAACTGCGCGTCGAACATCGACCTGCTGGCCCTGGAGCGCATCATTCACCAGGCCATCGCCACCTACGAACCACGCATCCTCGCCCACACCCTCAAGGTGCGGGCCCTGGTCGCGCCCGGCGAAATGAACGCCAACGCCCTGAGCTTCGAGATCGAAGGCGATCTCTGGGCCCAGCCTGCGGCCTTGCCATTGCTGCTGCAGACCGACCTGGACCTGGAGTCCGGCCAAGTGCACGTGGCCCCCGCCGATCGCCGGAGACGCGCATGAACCCGCGCCTGCTCGAGCTGTACAACCAGGAACTGCGGCACATCCGCGAGAGTGCAGCGGAGTTCTCCCGCGAGTACCCGAAGATCGCCGGACGCCTCACACTGTCCGGCATCGATTGCGCCGACCCGTATGTCGAGCGCCTGCTCGAAGGCTTCGCGTACCTCACTGCACGCGTGCAGCTCAAGCTCGACGCCGAGTACCCGACCTTCACCCACAACCTGCTGGAAATCGCCTACCCGCACTATCTGGCACCGACGCCCTCGATGACCGTGGTGCAGTTGCAGACCGACCCCGACGAGGGCTCGCTCAGTGCCGGCTTCCCGCTGCCACGTGGCAGCGTGCTGCGGGCCAACCTTGGCCGCGACTCGCAGACTCCCTGCGAATTTCGCAGCACCCAGGACGTGACCCTGTGGCCGCTGCAGGTGGCCCGCGCCGAATATTTCGGCAACCCCGGCACCGTGCTCGGCCGCCTCGCCGCCAGCGAACCCAAGGCCCGCGCCGCGCTGCGCCTGACCCTGCGCAGCGGTGCCGAGATCCCGCTGTGCAGCCTGCCGCTGACGCACTTGCCGCTGTACCTCAACGGCGCCGACGAAACGCCCTACCGTCTCTACGAACAACTGCTGGGCAGCGCCTGCGCCGTGTTCGCCCGCCAGCCCGGCGCTGATTGGGTCGAGCGCATCCCGCTGGAGCAGGCCCTGCGCCCCTGTGGTTTCGATGACAGTGAAGCCGCATTGCCAGTGGTGCCGCAGGCGTTTCAGGGCTACCGGCTGCTGCAGGAATACTTTGCCCTGCCGCAGCGCTTTCTATTTGTCGATTTCGCGGGCCTGGAACGGGCGGTCAAGCGCTGCAACGGGCAGGAGCTGGAGCTGCTGGTACTGTTCGAGCGCTTCGACTCGACACTGGAAAGCAGCGTCGGCGCCGAGCGCCTGGTGCCCTTCTGCACCCCAGCGATCAACCTGTTCCCGCGCCGTGTCGACCGCATTCACTTGACCGACAAGGTCAACGAACACCATGTAATCGCCGACCGCACCCGCCCTACCGATTTCGAGATCCACTCGCTGCAGCACGTCACCGGCCACGGCACCGGTGCCGACCAGGAGTTCCTGCCCTTCTACGCCGTGCGCGACCCCTCGCGCTATGGCCGCGATCAGGCCTACTACATCGTGCGCCGCGAGCAACGGGTGCTGTCGAGCGAACAACGGCGCAACGGCACGCGCTCGAGCTACATGGGCAGCGAAACCTTCATCAGCCTGGTCGATGGCCAACAGGCGCCGCACCGCCACGACCTGCGCCAGCTGGGTATCAGCGCGCTGTGCAGCAACCGCGACCTGCCGCTGTTCATGAGCGTGGGCGACGGGCGCAGCGACTTCAGCCTCGCCGACAGCGCGCCCGTGTCTGCCGTACGTTGCCTGGCCGGCCCCAGCCGCCCCAAGGCCAGCCATGCCCATGACAACCGCGCGTGGCGCCTGATCAGCCAACTGTCGCTGAACTACCTGTCGCTGACCGAGCAAGGCCAGGGCGCAGCCGCCCTGCGCGAACTGCTGCGCCTGTACGGCGATAGCCAGGACAGCGCGCTGCACCTGCAGATCGACGGCCTGCGCGAAGTCACCAGCAAGCCCTGCACCCGCCGCCTGCCCATGCCCGGCCCGATCGTCTTCGGCCGCGGCCTGGAAATCACCCTGGAGTTCGACGAAAACGCGTTCCGCGGCACCGGTGTGTTCCTGCTCGGCGCGGTGTTCGAACGCTTCCTGACCCGCTACGTGTCCATCAACAGCTTTACCGAAACCGTTCTGCGCACCCGCGAACGCGGCGAGATCATGCGATGGAAAGCCAAGCCCGGACGCAGGCCGACCCTGTGAACACACTCGAGGCCATGCAGGCCGAACCCTGGGCGTTCGACTTCTTCCAGGCGCTGCGTCGCCTGGAGGCCGAGCACCCCGAGCTGCCACGCTTCGGCCACGCCCAGCGTTTGGCCGACGAACCGGTGCGCCTGGGCCAGCGCCTGGACTGCAGCTTCGCCCCGGCCACGCTGGCGTCGGTGACGCAAAACGACGAAGGCCCGGCACGCCTGGAGCAGTTCTTCTTCGGCCTCGGTGGCCCCAACGGCCCCTTGCCGCTGCACCTGACCGAGTACCTGCGTGAGCGCCAGCGCAACCACGCCGACCACACCAGCAAACGCTTTCTCGACATCTTCCATCACCGCCTGCTGAGCCTGTTCTACCGAGCCTGGGCCGAAGCACGACCGACTGTCAGCCACGACCGTCCCGGCGATGACTACTGGGCCGCACGCCTGGCTGCCCTGAGCGGTCGCGGCCAACCCGAGCTGCAGGCTCAAGGCCCGCTGCCGCATACCGCCAAGTTGCACTACTCCGGCCACCTCGCCGCGCAGACCCGCTACCCCGATGGCCTGTGCAGCATCCTGTCGGGCTACTTCGGCGTGCCGGTGCATGTCGAGGAGTACGTCGGCCAGTGGCTTGAGTTGCCCGAGCGCAGTCGCCTCGGCGTGGACGCCAATCGCCTGGGTGTGGACCTGTGCCTGGGCCGCTACGTCTGGGATCGCCAGCACAAGTTCCGCCTGTGCCTCGGCCCGCTGACGCTGGAGCAGTACCACGCCCTGCTGCCCGGCGGGCAGGCCTTCATGGAACTGGCGGCCTGGGTCGCCGAGTACCTGGGCCACGAGCTGGACTGGGACCTGAACCTCATTCTCGCGCGCGAGCACGTGCCCGCGCTGGGACTCGATGCCGGCAGGCGCCTGGGTTTCGACACCTGGCTCGGCCGTCCACAACACGATGCCAACGACCTCAAGCTCGCTCGCTACTACGCCGCGCAGCCGGTCCAACCGCCATGCACAAGGAGTCAGGAACATGGGTGAAATCAGCCGCGCCGCGCTGTTCGGCAAACTCAACAGCGTCGCCTACAAGGCCATCGAGGCCGCCACGGTGTTCTGCAAGCTGCGCGGCAATCCCTACGTGGAGCTGGTGCACTGGCTGCACCAACTGCTGCAGTTGCAGGACAGCGACCTGCATCGCATCGTGCGCCAGTTCAATGTCGAGCCGGCACGCCTGGCCCGCGATCTGACCGACGCCCTCGATCGCCTGCCACGGGGCTCGACTTCGATCACCGACCTGTCCTCGCAGGTCGAAGAGGCAGTGGAACGCGGTTGGGTCTACGGCAGCCTGATGTTCGGCGAAAGCCAGGTGCGCACCGGCTACCTGCTGGTCGGCATCCTCAAGACCCCGAGCCTGCGCAATGCCCTGCTGGGTCTGTCGAGCGAGTTCGCCAAGCTCAAGGTCGAGGCCCTGAGCGAGCGTTTCGACGAGTACGTCGGCGACTCCCCCGAGAACAATCTGGCCGCCAGCGACGGCTTCACCGCGGCAGCGCCGGGCGAAGCCAGCGGCGCCGTGGCCCCCGCTGCGATGGGCAAGCAGGAGGCACTCAAGCGCTTCACCGTGGACCTGACCGAGCAGGCACGCAGCGGCAAGCTCGACCCGATCGTCGGCCGCGACGAAGAGATCCGCCAACTGGTCGACATCCTCATGCGTCGCCGCCAGAACAACCCGATCCTCACCGGCGAAGCGGGCGTGGGCAAAACTGCCGTCGTCGAGGGCTTCGCCTTGCGCATCGTTGCCGGCGATGTACCGCCCGCGCTCAAGGATGTCGAGCTGCGCAGCCTGGATGTCGGCCTGCTGCAGGCTGGCGCCAGCATGAAGGGTGAGTTCGAGCAGCGTCTGCGCCAGGTCATCGAGGACGTCCAGGCCTCGCCCAAACCCATCATCCTGTTCATCGACGAAGCCCACACCCTGGTCGGTGCCGGTGGGGCGGCCGGGACCGGCGATGCCGCCAACCTGCTCAAGCCAGCACTGGCCCGTGGCAGCCTGCGCACCGTGGCAGCGACCACCTGGGCCGAGTACAAGAAACACATCGAGAAGGATCCGGCACTGACCCGCCGCTTCCAGGTGGTGCAGGTCGATGAGCCGAGCGAACCAAAGGCGCTGCTGATGATGCGCGGCGTGGCCTCGACCATGGAGAAGCACCATCAGGTGCAGATCCTCGACGAAGCGCTGGAAGCCGCGGTCAAGCTGTCGCACCGCTACATCCCCGCCCGGCAGTTGCCCGACAAGTCGGTGAGCTTGCTCGATACCGCCTGCGCACGCGTGGCCATCAGCCTGCATGCGGTGCCCGCAGAGGTCGATGACAGCCGTCGGCGTATCGAGGCGCTGGAAGTCGAACTGCAGATCATCGCCCGCGAAGCGGCCATTGGTGTCGCCACCGAGCAACGCCAAGCCCAGGCCGACACCCTGCTGACCGAAGAGCGTCAGCGCCTGCTGGAGCTGGAAAACCGCTGGGCCGAAGAGAAAGCCCTGGTCGATCAGTTGCTGGCCACCCGTGCCCAGTTGCGTGAGCAGGTCGGGGTGGTCGATCAGGAGGTCGATGCCCAAGGCAGCCATGCGCTGCGCGAACAACTCATCGACTTGCAGCAGCGCCTGGGCACCCTGCAGGGCGAAAGCCCGCTGATCCTGCCGACCGTCGACTACCAGGCCGTGGCTTCGGTGGTTGCCGACTGGACCGGTATCCCGGTAGGGCGCATGGCACGCAACGAGATCGAGACGGTGCTCAACCTCGACAGCCACCTGGGCAAGCGCATCATCGGCCAGGACCACGCCCTGAAGATGATCGCCAAGCGTATCCAGACCTCCCGCGCCGGCCTCGACAACCCCAACAAACCCATTGGCGTGTTCATGCTTGCCGGCACCTCGGGCGTGGGCAAGACCGAGACCGCCCTGGCGCTGGCCGAGGCCATGTATGGCGGCGAGCAGAACCTGATCACCATCAACATGAGCGAGTTCCAGGAAGCGCACACCGTCTCCACCCTCAAGGGCGCACCGCCCGGCTATGTCGGCTACGGCGAAGGTGGCGTGCTGACCGAGGCCGTGCGCCGCCGCCCCTACAGCGTGGTGCTGCTCGACGAGGTGGAAAAGGCCCACCCCGACGTGCACGAGATCTTCTTCCAGGTGTTCGACAAGGGCGTGATGGAAGATGGCGAAGGGCGCCAGATCGATTTTCGCAACACCCTGATCCTGCTCACCACCAACGCCGGCACCGAGCTGATTGCCGATATCTGCAAGGACCCGCAGACCCTGCCCGAACCGGATGCGGTCGCCACCATGCTGCGCAAGCCGCTGCTGGAGATCTTCCCGCCCGCGCTGCTCGGCCGCCTGGTGACCATCCCCTACTATCCGCTCAGCGACGCCATGCTCAAGGCCATCACCCGTCTGCAACTGGAGCGCATCCGCAAACGTGTCGAGGCCACGCACAAGGTCGGCTTCGCCTACGACGACGCGGTGGTCGAGCTGATCGTCTCGCGCTGCACCGAGACCGAGAGCGGCGGGCGAATGATCGACGCGATCCTGACCAACGGCCTGCTGCCGGACATGAGCCGCGAGTTCCTCACCCGTCTGCTCGAAGGCAAGCCGCTGGCCAGCGTCAGTATCGGCGCGCGTGACAACGAACTGCACTATGACTTCAGCGCGGCCTGAGTCTCGCGCATACAGGAACATCCATGCTGTTCACGCAACTGACGCGCCTGGCGCAGATCAACAGCCCCCTGGGGCCGAACGTGCTGATCCTCAGCGAGATGGGCGGCAGCGAAGAGCTCGGCCGCCTGTTCGACTACGAGCTGCAGTTGACCAGCGACGACGCGGCCATCGACCTCAACCAGCTGCTGGGCAAACCCATGAGTCTGTCGCTGCAGATGAGCGGCGGGGGCTCGCGCCACTTTCATGGCATCGTCGCGCGCTGCAGCCAATCGGTCGATCGCGGGCAGTTCGCCAGCTACCGCGTCACCCTGCGGCCCTGGCTGTGGCTGCTGACACGCACCAGCGACTGCCGGATCTTCCAGCACCTGAGCGCACCGCAGATCATCAAGCAGGTGTTCCGCGACCTGGGGTTCTCGGACTTCGAGGACGCCCTGAGCCGCAGCTATCGCGAGCGCGAGTACTGCGTGCAATACCGCGAGACCAGCTTCGACTTCGTCAGCCGGCTGATGGAAGAAGAAGGCATCTACTACTTCTTCCGTCATGAACAAGAACGCCACGTCCTGGTGATGGCCGACGCCTATGGCGCGCACCAGAAGGCGCCGGGCTACGAGTCGGTGCCGTTCTATCCGCCCGACGGCCAGCACCGCGAGCGCGACCACATCAACGACTGGCACCTGGCGCAGGAGGTTCAGCCCGGCTCGCTGGAACTCAACGACTACGATTTCCAGCGCCCCAGCGCACGGATCGACGTGCGCTCGGCCATGCCACGCCCGCACCAGGCCGGCGACTACCCGCTGTACGACTACCCCGGCGCCTATGAGCAGACCCAGGATGGCGAGCACTATGCGCGCACCCGTCTCGAGTCGCTGCAGAGCCTGCATGAACGCGTGGAGCTGCGCGGCAACGCCCGTGGTCTTGGCAGTGGTCATCTGTTCAGCCTCAGCGGCTTCTCCCGCCAGGACCAGAACCGCGAGTACCTGATCGTCGCGGCCCGCTACTACGTGGTGCAGGAGCGCCTCGAAACCGGCGGCGGCAGCGGCTCGGCGCAGTTCGAGAGCAACCTGAGCTGCATCGACGCCCAGCAGAGCTACCGGCCGGTATCGAGCACCCTGCGCCCGCTGGTCAAGGGCCCGCAGACCGCCGTGGTGGTCGGCCCCAGCGGCGAGGAGATCTGGACCGACCAGTACGGTCGGGTGAAGGTGCACTTCCACTGGGACCGCCACGACCAGTCCAACGAGAACAGCTCGTGCTGGATCCGCGTATCCCAGGCCTGGGCCGGCAAGAACTGGGGCTCGATGCAGATCCCGCGGATCGGCCAGGAAGTGATCGTCAGCTTTCTCGAAGGCGACCCCGACCGGCCGATCATCACTGGCCGGGTGTACAACGCCGAGCAGGCGGTGCCCTACGACCTGCCCGGCAACGCCACCCAGAGCGGCATGAAGAGCCGTTCGAGCAAAGGCGGCAGCCCGGCCAACTTCAACGAGATCCGCATGGAGGACAAGCGCGGGCAGGAGCAGTTGTATGTGCATGCCGAGCGCAACATGGACACGGTGGTGGAGCAGAACGAAACGTTGTCGGTGGGCATAAGCCGGACCAAGAGCGTCGGAATGGTGGAGATGGTGACCATAGGCCAGGATCGAGTACGCGCAGTACGCCATCACGATACCTTGCTGGTTGGCGCCAGCAAGACCGACAGCATCAGCACCACCTACCTGATGGAGGCCGGGGAAAAGTTGCGTCTGGTGTGCGGCGACAGTGTGCTGGAGCTCAACGCCAACGGTCACATCAATCTCACAGGCGTACGCCTGAACATCAACGCCAGCGAACATGCACAGATCAATACCCCCAACGGCACGCTCGACCTGAACATCGGTGGAGCAGCAGGCACCACGCCGGGCAGCCATGGTGACAAAGGCAGCATCGACGGTCGGGTCAGCGACAAATTCCCGCGCCAATGACGGACACCCGAATCATGAACTATCGCCTCAACGAATTTCGCTTCGACCTCCCAACCGATCAGGTGCGAGATACCAGCATCAACATCCTGCGTTTCGAGACACTGGGCACCTCACTGGTAGTCAGCCGCAGCCTGTTGAACGAAGGGGAAACGTTGCAAAGCAACTTCGACGACCAGATCCAGCGATTGCGCCAGCAGGTGCTGGATCTGCGCTTGCAGCCCCCCCGGCCGGTGAAGCTGGGAGCAGAGGGAAAACTGGAAGGCATCGAGTTGCAGAGCCAGTTCACCAAGGGCAAAGAGAAGGTTTACCAATATCAACTGGCGCTGTTGCTGCCGGGCTCGCGCAAGATGCTCGCCCTGAGCTACGTGAAGCCGCAGCCATTGGGTGAGGAGGAAGCGGCGCACTGGGCGGCTCTCAAACAGTCGCTCGACTTCGACAACCTCGGCTGAACGACAACCATGTCCGACGCACTCTGGGCTGCGCGCGAAGGCGACGCACTGATGCACACCTCGATGATGGCCGACATCGTCGGCGGTGTACTCGAAGTCGCCGCCACCATCGCCATCGGGGCCTTGGCCACGGCTGCGGTCGGGGCTGCGCTTGGCATCACTGCTGCTACCGGTGGTCTGGGCTGCGTTGTGCTGGGCGCGGTCGTGGGGGTGGTGGTCGGCGTGGCAATGGCCAGCACTGGAGCTGACACCGCACTGAGTCGGTTCTGCGAAGGTATAGGTAACGCGCTTTTTCCACCGACAGTGCAGGCCCACATTGCCAGTGGTTCGCAAAATACCTACATAAACTCAAAACCTGCAGCCCGGGCTGCAGGTGTGGTGTTGCCTCCTCCTGCCGCTGGCCAGGCTGATGAAGGAGAAGAAGAGCAAGAGCAAACCTTCCTCGACATGACGAAGGCGTTCTTCTCGCAAATGTGGCGGCCTACCGTAGCCTCGCCAGCCCCGAACACCGAACCTGCGGACGATGACAAGGTGCTGTGCACCAAGCATCCGGCGATGCCTCCCCAATATATCGCCGAGGGCTCTGGCAAGGTCAGCATCAATGGCCAACCAGCGGCGCGCAGTGGCGATCGCAGCACCTGCGACGCGGTGATCGTCGACTCCGGCCTGATATCGGACAACGTGCGCATTGGTGGCGAGAAAATCGTCGTACGAGAGATCCGCAGCGGCAAGACGCCAGGCATAGGCTTGGCCATCACCGCGCTGATGATGTTGCGTGGCCGTGGGGGCAAGTTCTACAGCAAGTTTGGCTGCATGCTGCTCGGTGGCGCCGCGAGTGTCGTCAGTAGCCAGGTGACGGGGGCACTCACACGTGCCATAACCGGTGCACCCAACCCGGTGCATGCAGCCACTGGCGCGAAAGTGTTGAGCGGCGAGCAGGAGCTGGACTTCACACTACCGGCGCTGATGCCACTGGTCTGGCAGCGCTTCTATAGCAGCCTGGACGAACGCCAGGACGGTTTGCTCGGCAGAGGTTGGAGCGTTCCCTACGAAGTCTGCGTGAACCTGATCGCCGATTCGGATGACGGAGAACGCCTGCTGTACACGGATGAGCAGGCGCGGATCATCGATATGGGCACGATCCCCCCCGGCGACGCAGTATTCAGTGCCGGCGAAGGTTTGAGCGTAAGACGCGCGGCTGATGGCGAGTTGTTGATCGAGGATATGGACGGCCTCTATCGATTATTCGAACCCTCCCCAATAGATCCCCAACGCCTGCGCCTGCGCCTGTTGGGTGACCGCAATGACAATCGGGTGCACCTTCGGTACGACGAGCATGGTCGCCTGATCGGGCTCGATGACACGTACGGCGCTACCAGAATGGAATTGCGCTATAGCTCCCGATGGCCCTCTCGCGTCGCCCAGATTGTTCGCGTGTACAGTGACGGGAGCAACGAACCGCTGGTTGTCTATGACTACGACGCGTTCGGGGAGCTGGCTGAAGTCAGGGATGGCAGCGGCCAAGTGCAGCGGCTTTTCGTCTATGGTGAACACCGACGGCTGATTGAACACCGGAACGCGTCGGGATTACGTTGTCACTATGAGTGGCAAGCCCTCGGCGATGAATGGCGCGTCTGTCGGCACTGGACTTCCGAGGGTGATCAATACCAGTTTTCCTACGACCTGATCGCTGGGCTGACCCATGTTACGGACAGCCTGCAACGCACTCATACGCATCGCTGGAACAACCAATATCAAGTCGTGGAACACACCGACGCCCTGGCGAACACCTGGCATTTCGAATGGAACGATGAACGTCAGCTGTTGGGCGCGGTAGACCCTCAAGGCGGACGCTGGCAATACTTCTATGATGAATCCGGCAACCTGACCGAGACGGTGGATCCGCTCGGGCGCAGCGAATCCACGTATTGGCTGGAACATTGGGCGCTACCCAGAGAGCAAGTCGACCGCGCTGGGAATCGCTGGAAATACCGCTATGACCCGCGTGGCAACTGCACCCGTGAAGAAGACCCTGAAGGACATCTGACGCGGTTTCGCCATGACCATCACGGCAGGATGGTCGAGATGGTCGACGCTGCGGGAAAAACAAGATCACAGCGCTGGAACGACCTGGATCAAGTCATCGAGACAGTCGATTGCACGGGCTCCGTTACTCATTACAGCTACGACCACCGCGGCCATCTAGCACAGGTGACGGATGCAGAGGGCTGCACGACTCGATACAGCCATGACGCACAAGGCAGGTTGCAGTCCATCACTCGGCCAGACGGTACGCACGAGCAGTACCAGCGTGCAGCCGATGGCGCCCTGATTGCCCATGTGAACGCGACTGGCCATACCACGCGCTACTCATACACGGCACGCGGACAGCTCAGCCGCCAAGTTGACGCGGCCGGCCGTAGCGTGCGTTTCGAGTACGATCACTACGGCCGACTGGTAGAGCTCGTCAACGAAAACGGCGAAGCTTATCGATTCTCCTGGGACGCGTGTGACCGCCTGGCAATGCAACGCGATCTGGGGGGTAGTCACAAGACCTATAGCTATGACGCTCTGGGCAATCTGATACGGCTGGTGTTCCACCCAGCGCCAGAGAGCCCCGATACTCCTGTCGCCCACCAGCTCGAACGCGATGCCATCGGTCGGCTCGTGGCCAAGATCACCTCCGATGGCCGCACGGAGTACCGGTTTGATGCCTTGGACCAGTTGCTCGCGGTGCAGACCATTGCCCTGGACGGCAACTCCCAGACGCTGAGCTATGTCTATGACAAGCTGGGGCATGTGCTCGAGGAGCACACACCACATGGCACACTTGGCTATTCCTACGACGAGCTGGGTAATCAGACCAGGCTCATTCTTCCCGATGGTCGTTCGATCAACCGCTTGATGTATGGCTCGGGTCATCTGCATCAACTGAACCTCGATGGGCACGTCATCGCCGACTTCGAGCGCGATCGGCTGCATCGAGAAATCAATCGTACCCAGGGACGCCTGCTGTACCGCAGCGATTACGACCAACTGGGTCGGCTTCGCAGCCGTGGCAATCACGCAAGCGATCCGACATCCGCCACTTTGGCTAACGCACGTCGGCACTACAGCTATGACGGCGCCGACAATCTGATCCAGGTGGAGGAGTTTCACGCCACAGGCAACACGCTTGAGACCATTGCCTACGACGTTACGGCCAGGGTGCGCTCAAGCTATGCCTCATCTGGTGGTCGTCAAGAACAGTTCAATTACGACCCCGCCGCAAACCTGCTCGACGGAATCAACAACTCTTCGGTTCAGTACAACCAACTGCTGAAGTATCAGGACAAGCGCTATCGCTACGACGGCTTCGGGCGCCTGATTGAAAAGGTCAGCAGCGCACGAGGCGTCCAACGCTTTCGCTACGACGCTGAGCACAGACTGGTGGAAGTCCGCACCCTGCATGCCGGTCGAGAAACCTGCGTAAGGATGCACTACGACCCACTAGGCAGACGCGTTGCCAAGGAACAATACGATGTACGCGGCCTTCTGCTGGGAAGAACCGACTTCCTGTGGGATGGCCTGCGTCTGCTGCATGAGCGCCGCAACGGTCGAAACAGTCTGTACCTGTATGCAGAATCTGGCCACGAACCCCTCGCACGTGTCGATGGGAACGGCGCCCATCAACGCGTACTGCATTTTCACAACCACCTCAACGGTCTGCCATATCGTCAGACGGACGAAGATGGACAGACACAATGGGAAGCTACCTATCGGGTGTGGGGCAACACTGCCGCCGAGCGCTGCAACCCAGACCAGGGCATGGAACAGAACCTGAGGTTCCAAGGCCAGTACCTGGATCGAGAGACCGGGCTGCATTACAACACCTTCAGATTCTATGATCCCGACATCGGACGCTTTACCCAGCCGGATCCGATAGGGTTGGCGGGGGGGTGGAACCTTTACCGCTATGCTCCCAATCCGTTTATGTGGATTGACCCGCTAGGGTGGGAGACTGTCCTCTACCGCTCCATGAGCATGGAAGAATATAACAGACTTATGCGAACCGGCACGTGGACATCGAATGGCACCATGGAAGGAAAATGGTTTGCTGAGTCATACAAAGATGCTGTGACATGGGGTAAGACGATGGGCCACGGCGGAGACTTCAAAATCGTTCAGGTCAAGGTTCCTGACAAACTTGCCAATGCAGCGTTCTCCTCCAGCAATTTGGACAGTATTGGCAAAGCCAGATACATAGAAATTGCAGATTTGAATCGTGCTCGCATCAAGCCACGTTGGACGCGGGGTATCTCTTGTGGAAAGTGATCAACCAATGAACAGACCTGTTCACGTAACCATATACTGGCGAAATGTAAGTGACGGCGGTAAGGCCCAGCTTCCCCTCAACCACCCCTACTACGTCATCACCGCTCCGATTGAAGGCCCTGACGGCTCACGGGCGGCCTGGAGTGTTGTACTTGAGGTCACGAAGAATCACCAATCACGTGACAGCAGAATAGGAACCGGAACCGCGCGCTTCCTTGCCCCCAATGCCCCCAGGGACCTGTTATGCCCTGGCAGTACGCTGGAAGTCTACGAGGGACGACGGGCCGTAGCGCGCCTCGAGTTTGACGCCAGGGGGACGCCCACCTGAACGCCCTCAAGTCGGCCAAGATCTATCTGCG
This sequence comes from Pseudomonas sp. RW10S2, assembly GCF_014268985.1. Taxonomy (NCBI): domain Bacteria; kingdom Pseudomonadati; phylum Pseudomonadota; class Gammaproteobacteria; order Pseudomonadales; family Pseudomonadaceae; genus Pseudomonas; species Pseudomonas sp. RW10S2. Next base: position 13,210 of record NZ_JABWRO010000136.1, read on the forward strand.
CAATTCGGGCATCAGCAAGCTCAGTATCAGAAGATGCCGGTCGGGTACTCGACGAACATGGGAGCTTCGTTGCCGTCGTCGTTGTAGCGGTCCTGCCGTACCGCGTTGTTTGCCCGAATTCCATGGGCATCCGATCTCGCAGGCAGACCACATGAGCTATCTGAAATAAAAATATGAACATCATCCAAACGATTGTGCAGCAACACGCACTGATGGCTCTGCGTATCCCTACCGGTTGGTCGATCTCGAAAAATGACTTCGTCGATATCGGCCCTGACATTCTGGAAACAATCGACGATGAGCATGTGCGCTTTCTGGTCACACAGAATTTTTTCGCCGATAACATATTCATGGCGAGCAGTGAGCGAACACTCGATAGCGGCGTCCCTATTTCCGCCACTTTGGACATCTGGTGCAGAGCACCGGATGAAGAACGCATGATCGAGTATCAGGCTTCGATAAATGTGTACAAAGGCAAGAAGAAAACGTCTATTTTCTCACTGACCTGCACCACTGAAAATCGTTATGAAGCACGAGAGAGGATTGATCGCTGGGCCACCGCATTCACGTGGAAAGTCCTGTTTGAATTTGAAAGTGCAGGATTGCCGATCGAGCATTACTTTTCAGCCGAGCAACATCATTGAACAGGCCTGTTCATGTAATCATATACTGGCGAAATGTAAGTGACGGCGGTAAAACCCAGTTGCCCCTCAACCAACCCTGCTACGTCATCACCTCCCCGATTGAAGGTCCTGATGGCTCACAGGCCGCCTGGAGTGTTGTACTTGAGGTCACTGAAAATCACCAATCACGTGACAGCAGAATAGGAACTGGAACCGCGCGTTTTGCAGCGTTTCACCAATCAGGGTCTGGCGCCGAGCAGCTCGCGCTCGTCGGACTGGAGCTATCCGGTGGATTTCTGGACAGGGGCAAACGGCGTGGACGCCGTCGCAATGGAATATTGGTTCGGCGACTATCCGCAACTTTTGGCGCAATAGCCTTGAAACGAAACAGCCCCGGCAAATGCCGGGGCT
>NZ_JABWRO010000137.1:0-13940 GCF_014268985.1 Pseudomonas sp. RW10S2
GTCGCGGCGGCGAACCGCCGCTCCTACAAGGTATCCAGCTGTCTTGAGTGTGGGAGCGGGCTTGCCCGCGAAGAGACCCCCGCTCAGTGCCCGACTTGCGCCTGTTCCCCCCCAGCACCGCGGGGCTCTTCCATGCGCCTGAACCAGGTCGAGAGCAAGGCCCCGGAAATGTTGTGCCAGACACTGAACAGCGCGCTGGGCACCGCCGCCAGCGGTGAGAAATGCGCCGCTGCCAGGGCCGCGCCCAGGCCCGAGTTCTGCATCCCCACCTCCAGCGCCAGCGACTTGCGCTGCGCCAGGGGCAGCTTGCACAGCTTGCCGGTCAGATAGCCCAGCAGGAAGCCGAAGCTGTTGTGCAGGATCACTACCGCCATGATCAGCAGGCCGGACTCGGCGATCTTCGCCTGGCTGGCCGCGACCACCGCGCAGACGATCATCACGATGCTCACCACCGACACCAGTGGCAGCACCTGCACCGCCACCTGTACGCGCGCGCCGAGCAGCTTCTGCGCCAGCACGCCGAGCACGATCGGCAGCATCACCAACTGCAGGATCGACCAGAACATGTCCATGAACGAGACGGGCAGCCAGGCCGAGGCCAGGAACCAGATCAGCGCCGGGGTCAGCAAGGGGGCGAGCAGGGTGGTTACTGCGGCGATGGCCACAGCCAGTGCCAGGTCGCCCTTGGACAGCCAGACCATCACGTTCGAGGCGGTGCCGCTCGGGCAGCAGCCGACCAGGATCACGCCCACGGCGATTTCCGGTGGCAGGTGAAACAGTTGGCACAGCAGCCAGGCAACGCCCGGCATGATCACGAAATGCGCCACCACCCCCAGCGCCACGCGCCAGGGTTGACGGGCGAGGGCGGCGAAATCGTCGAGCTTGAGCGTAAGCCCCATGCCGAACATCACCAGCCCCAGCAGCGGCACGATGGCCACCTTCAGGGCGATGAACCATTGCGGTTGCAGGTAGGCCAGGCAGGCGAACACCAGGACCCAGAGGGCGAAGGTGTTACCGACGAAACGGCTGAAGGCGGCGAGGGCACGCATGGGGGATTCCTTTTCTATTTATAGCTTTGTGGCATTCACTGACCTCTTCGCGGGCTTGCCCGCGAAGAGGTCGGTACTGGCGACAACACAACCACCCCAGCACCGGCCCTTCAACTTGAATCAGACCCCCTGCGGAATCTCTTCCCCACCCAGGGCCTCGAACAGCACCGGCAGGAATTCGTTGAGGGTCATCATCATCAACAGGAAGCTTGCGTCGAACTGTTGCGCGGCTTCGTCGCCACCATCCTGCTCGGCCTGCTCCTGCAGCAGTTCCTCGAATTTCAGGCGCTTGATCACCATCTTGTCGTCGAGCACGAACGACAGTTTGTCCTGCCAGGCCAGGGCCAGTTGCGTGACCAGCTTGCCGGTGCTCAGGTGCAACTGGATTTCCTCGCTGGCCAGGTCCTGGCGCTTGCAGCGCACGATGCCACCGTCTTCGGCGGTGTCGCGCAGCTCGCATTCATCCAGTGGATAGAAGCCTTCGGCAGGCTGCTGCGACTTGACCCAGTCGGTCATGGTCGCGGTCGGGGCGATCTTCACGGTGGCCGGGCGCACCGGCAGCGAACCCATGACTTCACGTAGCGTGGAGAGCAGGTCTTCGGCGCGCTTGGCGCTGGCCGAGTTGACCAGGATCAGGCCCTGGCGCGGGGCGATGGCAGCGAAGATCATCGAGCGGCGGATGAAAGCACGCGGCAGGAAGGCCTGGATGATCTCGTCCTTGATCTGGTCGCGTTCCTTCTTGTAGACCTTGCGCATCTGCTCGGTCTCGATCTCTTCGACCTTCTCCTTGACCGCATCGTTGACCACGCTGCTGGGCAGGATACGTTCTTCCTTGCGTGCGGCAATCAACAGGAATTCACCGCTGACGTGCACCAGGGGAGCGTCTTCGCCCTTGCCGAACGGAGCGACGAAGCCGTAAGTGGTCAGCTCCTGGCTGGCGCAGGGGCGGGCCGGCTTGCTGGCCAGGGCGGTCTCCAGCGCTTCAGGCTCGAACGGGACATCCTGGGTCAGGCGGTAGGTCAGCAGGTTCTTGAACCACATGAGGGGGAATCTCTCCTTAATGCATAAGGCGGGCATTATTCTCCGAGCAGTGGTTGCAGGCCAACCCTGTCAGAGGGCCAGCAGTGACTTATTCATAGGTCTTTGAAAGATCAGATAAAAAATTTGAAAAAAGTGCTTGCCAGGGTACAGGGTCCTCCGTAGAATGCGCGCCACACCGAGACGAAGGGTGATTAGCTCAGCCGGGAGAGCATCTGCCTTACAAGCAGAGGGTCGGCGGTTCGATCCCGTCATCACCCACCACTCGATGTATAGCGCAGCGGTAGTTCAGTCGGTTAGAATACCGGCCTGTCACGCCGGGGGTCGCGGGTTCGAGTCCCGTCCGCTGCGCCATATTCCAGCTTCCAGGGCCCACTGAACACCCGGAAGCCACAAAGAAAGCGACCTTAGGGTCGCTTTTTTTGTTTGTGCCTCGCAAAACGCCCCGGGGGCTGTCGGTCGACAGTCCCCGGGGCGTTTCAGCTTCAGGGTTTGGCCACGTGCCAGACCTGGCCGACACCTTCGCCGGTGGTATCGCCCGGCTTCTGATCCTTGACCCAACTGTACAGTGGCTGGTCTTTGTAAGCCCACTGCTTGCTGCCGTCGTCACGGGTAATCACGCTGTAGCCATCGGCGGCCAATTCTGCGCACATTGACCGTTGCACGCCGACTTGCCAGCGCTGTCCTTGGTGAAGGTGTAGAGGGTCAGGCCTTTGCTGTCGACCAGGACCTTGCCAAGGGCGCTGTCGCCGACCTTCGCGGGGGCGTCCGCTAAGGCCAGGCCAGACACGCAGGTCAGAGCCAATGAAAGAACGAGTGCGCTTTTCTTCAACATGAGAGATACCTCTGGCGGTTATTCGAATCTGTTCGGGGGAATGATGGCTTTATGCATCGGCCATGCAGGAACAACGCCTCGGTGTCGGCTTCTATTCCCGTGTTCGATGAATATTTTTCCCGTCCCTCATGCCGCCCTGGGTCAGCAGGCACGCCGGGTTCGCATCTACGCCTTCAACTCGCTGGCCCATTGCGTCAGAATCCCCCTACACGCCGGATGCAGCCAGCAGGCCGCGCGCCGGCTCTACCTTGCAAGCAGAGACCGACCATGCAGGATGCCAGCACCTCTCCAACGCCCACGCCGTCGACCCCACTGCTGGGTATCGACCTGGGGACCACCAACAGCCTTATCGCAGTCTGGCAGGACGGCAAGGCGCAGCTGATCGCCAACGCCGTGGGCGAGGTGCTGACGCCGTCGGTGGTCAGCGTCGACGACGATGGCAGCATCCTGGTGGGCAGCGCTGCCCGCGCCCGGCTGACCACCCATCCCCATCGCACCGCTGCGGCCTTCAAGCGCTACATGGGCAGTGACAAGCGCTTCGAGCTCGGCGAGCACCGTTTCACCCCCGAAGAGCTCTCGGCCCTGGTGCTGGGCGCGTTGAAGCAGGATGCCGAAGCGTATCTGGGGTGCCCGGTCAGCGAAGCGGTGATCTCGGTGCCGGCCTATTTCAGCGACGAACAGCGCAAGCGCACGGTCTTCGCTGCGGAGCTGGCGGGGCTGAAAGTGCAGCGCCTGATCAACGAGCCGACCGCGGCCGCCATGGCCTACGGGCTGCACGAGCAGAAGTTCGAGCGCACCCTGGTGTTCGACCTGGGCGGCGGGACCTTCGACGTCACTGTGCTGGAATACGCCTTGCCGCTGATCGAAGTGCATGCTTCAACCGGTGACAACTATCTGGGGGGCGAGGATTTCACCGAGGCCTTGCTCAATGCCTGCCTGCGCGACTGGAACCTCAGTGCCGAAGCCCTGGAGCCCCAGGCGCTGTCGAGCCTGCATGATGCGATCGAGCAGCTGAAACGCGAGGTGGGCGAGGGCAGCCGCACCCTGAACTGGAGCGGCGATGGCCAGGCCCGCGAATGGGTGCTCGACCAGGCCCGGTTGCAGTCGATCTGGGCGCCGTTGCTGGCACGGGTACGGACCCCCATCGAGCAGGCCCTGCGTGATGCGCGCCTGAGCCCGCGCGAACTGGACAGCCTGGTGCTGGTCGGTGGGGCCACGCGCATGCCGCAGATCCAGCAACTGGTTGCCAAGCTGTTCGGCCGCCTGCCGTATCGCCACCTCGATCCGGACACCATCGTCGCTCTTGGCGCCGCCAGCCAGGCAGCCTGCAAGGCGCGGGATTCGGCGATCGACGAGTTGATCCTGACCGACGTCTGTCCTTACACCCTGGGGGTCGCCTCGTCCCGTGGCGAGGAAGTGTCCGGAGCCTTTACCCCGATCATCGAACGCAACACGGTGATCCCCACCTCGCGTGTGCAGCGCTTCTACAGCAGCCATCCGGAACAGAAAGTGGTGCGCATCGCCGTGTACCAGGGCGAGCGGCCATGGGTGCGCGACAACATTCTGGTCGACAGCTTCGAGATTCCATTGCAGCCGACCGGCCAGGTGCAGTCGCTGGATGTGCGCTTCAGCTACGACATCAATGGCCTGCTCGAAGTGGACGTGACGTTCCTCGAAACCGGGCACAAGCACAGCCACAGCATCGACCGCAGCCCGACCGGGCTGGACAGCGACGCCCGCCAGGCCAGCCACGAGCGCCTGGCGAGATTGAAGATTCACCCGCGCGACGCCTTGCCCAACCGCACCCTGCTGGCTCGCCTGGAGCGCGCCTGGATGCAGAGCCTGGGGGATGAGCGCGACCTTATCGGCAGTTGGCTGGATGCCTTCAATGCCGTGCTCGCTGGCCAGCAGGCCAGCGAGATCAGTCGCCAGCGCCAGCAATTGAGCCAGGCGCTGGACGAGCTGCGCTACTGATCAGGGATGGTTCAGGCGCCGCAGGGCCACTTGCAGGCCCAGTTGCAACTGATCGGGGTCGTCCGGTGAAGGGCCATAGCGGTTGGCCAGCTTGTCGCCGGGTAGCCCCACCAGAAGCAGCGGTGCGAATGGCAGCAGGCGGCTGACGGCCAGCAACCCCACCAGTGCCCAGACGCCCTGGCCCAAGTCGCGCAAGCGCCGCAGGAAGGATGTCAACAGCAGCAATACGACAAGGGTCCAGAGCATCGGGCTCTTGGTCGCGGTGGTCAGCACCGTGCCCGCCAGCAGCAGCACGATCACGTGGGCGATCAGGTCGCTGCGATTGAGACGGCTGTCCAGGCGCCAGAACGCCCAGGAGGGCACCGGCTTCTGGCTGACGCGAGCCATCAGCAGACGCTCGGCGCGGGCCAGTATCGCCATGCTGGCGCAGCGCAGGCCGGTGTCCTGGTCCGGATCGTCCTTGGCTTTCTGCAGGCGCATCAAGGCGCGGGTGCCTGGCGGGGATGCGGATTTGACTAGGTGATTGAAGGCGTCGAGGATCTCGTTGAGCAGCTTGCCGTCGACCTTCTCTTCCTGCTCCACCGCTTGGCGCGGCGGGCGTTTGACCTTGCCGGCGATCAGGCCGTCGCGCAGCGGAGCGAACCAGGGGCTGTCGTTGTTCAGTGCCTCGAGGCGATCGCGCAAGCGGGCGCGCTGTTGAGCATCGAGCTCGGGGTCGTGGTACAGCACGGCGCACAGCAGCATGTAGCCCAGTGGGTGGTCGTCGAGGGTGCCAACGTCTTCCTCCAGGCATTCGAGCAGGCGGACCGCGCCGGGCAGGCGAGTGCTGCCGAACACGTAGCCCAGGGTTTGCAGGCGGCTGGCAACCAGGGCCTGCATCGGGTCGCGATCGTCCATCCAGCCGAGCAGGGCATTGTGTTCGTTGAACTGAGCCTGACGGGCGATCAGCACCTTGTGCAGGGGGGCGAACGGATGGTCGCTCGGGTAGGTGAGCTGGGCGGCCAGTTGCGGTGGCGCCAGGTCCAGCCAGCGTTGCGGCTGTTGCGCCGTGGCCAGCATGAACAACTGCTGGCGATGCCAGTTCCACAGCGCTTCGCCCTCGACCATCGGCGGCAGCTCAATGCCGTTCAGTGCCAGTTCTTCCATCAGCACCAGGCCGAACGGCACGGTGAACATGCGGCGCATGTCGAAATGCTCGTTCAGCTCGCCCAGCGCTCGGGGCGAATAGACCCGCATGCGCCGCAGCCACTCGCGGCAGGCCGGGTGCAGTGCGTCGGACTTGAGCGCCTCTGGCAGTTCCACAGGCCCCTCGTCACGTGCGCAGTACTCCGCCAATGCACGCGCCACCGGTGAGTGTTCGAGCCAATGCAGTTGCTGCGCAGCCTGGCGCTGGAAGCCCTCGAGGATCAAGGCATCGAGCGGGTCGTTGCCCAGGCGCTCATCGACAATGGTGCGCAGCAAGCCGGCTTCACCGCGTTGCAGGGCCCAGGCCTGCCAGTAGCGGCGGTGCAGTTCGCGATCTTCCTGGTTGGGCAACAGCCAGGCGAGCAGCGGCAGTTCGTCGTCGCCGTCCAGGCGCCAGTCGATGTAGGTGGCGGCGATGCCCTCAAGGCCCAGGCGCGAGGCTTCGGACCAGCGCGCCAGTGTCTGCGGCGACTGTGCCGGGCTGCCCAAGACCTGTGCCGGATCGGCCAGGTCGGCGGGCCAGGTCTCGGGTGTGCTCTGCTGGTCGAGGGCCTGGATCAGCAGGGGCAGGCGTTGCGGCTGGTAGCGTGCGCAGAGGTCGAGCAGCCAGCGTTCGGCCTGCGGGTGGCGATGTTCGCGCCACAGCCGTAGCCAGCAGTCCAGGGCTTGCTGCTCGGCGCCCAGGGCGTCGGCCTGGCGGGCCAGCAGGAACAGCAGGTCGACATCGTCCGGCGCCTGCTGGTGCTGCAACTGCAGGCGTGCATGCAGGGTGAGGCTGCCGATGCCGACCTGGCTGAACTGTTCGGTCAGACGCTGGACCAGGTGTTCGTCGTCAGGGAACGCCACGCAGGTGTGGTACCCGGCGAACTGTGCGTACTCGAACAGCGGGCGCTCCTGATGGTAGTAGCCAAGGCTGCGGAAGTACCAAAGGGTTTCCAGTTGCGCGGCGGGCGACCAGCTGTGCATCAGGCGGGTGTCGAACGGATCGGGCTCCTCGATGCGTTGCAGGAAGGCTTCTATCTCCTGGGCATCCTCCGGCGCCAGGCGCAGCAACTGCTCGGCCCAGCCCATGCGCCGGGCCAGCAGGCGCGCGCACTGGTACGAGATCGGTCCGCAGTTGCGCAGGTTGTGCAGCAGTCGCCAGCTGAGGTCTTCCAGTTGCTCCAGGGGCAGTTCGTCGAGCTGGGCGATGTAGTCCTGCCAGGCTTGGGGTTCGTAACGGCGAGTGGAGTCTTCGAGCAGTGCATGGAACGCCTCGAAGGCTTCGCTGGTGGACGCTTCGCTCTGCCCGTCGGCTGCTTGCTGCTCGGGTGCCGCGCCGGTTTCGGCGTGTTCACGGGCCAGGCGCTGCGCTTCTTCGTAGGCGGCGCGCAGGGCCTGGAAGCCTTCGGGGTCGGTTTCCGGATGGTGCGTCGGCAGGCGGCCGCGGTAGGCCTGGCGGATGGTGTCGAGGTCCTGGGTCGGCTCGATGCCCAGGCGAATCCAGCAACTCATGACCAGCAGTCCTCTTCCAGTGATGCCGGGCGTTCCGGCTCGGGCAACGGCAGCTCCCAGGGCAGGTCGGCGAGCAGCGCGTTGGCGCCGATCCTCAGGTTCAGGGCAATGCAGCGATTCCAGTGTTCGTTGCCTTGGCGCTCCAGGTTGGCGGCAAAGGTCTCGTCGCTGCTGTCGGAGACATTCCACAGCGCCTTGCCGAACAAATACCCGGCGATGTAGCTATCCCAGCGGTTGTAGTAATGGCGAGCGCGCAAGGCCAGGCGATAGTGCAGGTAGAGGCTTTCGTCGCGGCTAATATGGCCCTTCTTCACACCGGCGCGCAGCAGAAAACTCATGCGTCCGATGTCCCAGGCGCGGGTTCCGCCCGGGCCGCAGTCGGGAAAGGTGCGTGCGGCGTAGCTGTACTTGACCCGGTCACGTGGCGTCAGGGTTGCGAGCAGCGCCTGCCACTGGCTTGGCAGGCAGCGCTGGAACTGCCAGTAGGCGTTGCTCATCTCGCTGGCGTGGCCGTTGTCGGCCATGCCGAGCACGTCGAGCAACTGGGCACGGGTGCTGATGCCCCAGCCGCTTTCCAGGTCGGTCTGGTCTTCGCCTTCGAAGTACTCGGCGGCGGTGTAGCTGGCACCGTTGAGTGCGGCCATCGGGGCGGAGAGGGCGTGCAGCCAATGCTGTGCGGATTCGTCCATGAAGAGTGTCCGGGGCGAGGGGTGTGGCGCGATTGTAGAGAGGCAGCAAGGGGGCCGTCTACGCAGGCCTCAACGCCGGCCTTCTTCCGCTCGCAGCGTCAGCACTTCATAGCCCTGCTCGGTCACCGCGACCGTGTGCTCCCACTGCGCCGACAGCCCGCCATCGCGGGTGATCACCGTCCAGCCATCTTTCAGCGTGCGTGTGCCGCGGGCGCCCTGGTTGATCATCGGCTCGATGGTGAACACCATCCCCGGCTTGAGTTTCAGGCCCATGCCGCGTTGGCCGTAGTGCAGCACCTGCGGCGCTTCGTGCATCTGCCGGCCGATGCCGTGGCCGCAGTACTCGCGCACCACGCTGTAGCCCGCCGCCTCGGCGAACTGCTGGATGGCGTGGCCGATATCGCCCAGGGTGGCGCCGGGGCGCACCTGTTCGATGCCTTTCCACAGCGCCTCGTAGGTGGTGTCGACCAGGCGCCGGGCTTCCTCGCTGATTGCGCCGATGCGGTACATCTTCGACGAGTCGGCAATGTAGCCGCCCTGTTCCAGGGTGATGTCGATGTTGATGATCGAGCCTTCCTGCAGCACCTCGTCAACCTTGGGCATGCCATGGCAGACGACCTGGTCCACCGAGGTGTTCAGCGAATAGGGGAAGCCGTACTGGCCCTTGCTCGCCGGGCGCGCCTTGAGCGTCTCGACGATGAAGGCTTCGGCGCGGTCGTTGATCTGCATTGTGGTCACCCCGGCGCGGATGAAACCGTCGAGGTCGGCGAACACCTGTGCCAGCAACTGCCCGGCCCTGCGCATCAGTGCCAGCTGCTCCGGGTTCTTGAGTATCACCTCGCTCATTGCAGCAGCTCCTTGAGATTCGCTTGTTCCTGACGCAACAGTTGGCGCAGCAGTTCCTGGTAAGTGGCCTGGGGATGCAGTTCGGCAAGCATGCCGATGCGGATCCAGTGTTCGGCCTGGGCGTTGATCGAGCGCGACATCGCGGCGCTGGCGATGCGCAGGTCTTCGTGGAGGTCGTCGCAGATCTTGACGATGCCCATGGGGAGTCTTCCTGGTATATGAAACGTATGCGGATCATATAGTCGGTTGGGCGTCGTGTCATCTTCTGGTGCGCGGGGGCATCAAGACGGGGCGGATATCGCGTCGATGTTTTCGCGGGTCGACCCGCCCCCTGTGGGCTGCGCAGGCCTGTGGGCGCGGGTTTGTCCGCGACATGGCCACCGCCATCGCGCAACTGGCCCGCAAATTGCTGATTCAGCTGCATCCGGACCCCTCAACGCCGAGGGGCCCTACATCTTCACGACAAAGGCGCCGTGTTACCCGCTTGCCCTGCAGGCCGGGTAGCCGGCGCCTTTTGCGTTTTCAGGGAGACCGCCCATGAGCAGCAGCGAGGTGCGCAGCGTTTGCCCGTATTGCGGGGTCGGGTGCGGCATCGTCATGACCGTGGCCGAGGGCAAGGTCACCAAGGTCAGCGGCGACAAGCAGCACCCGAGCAACTTCGGACGCCTGTGCACCAAGGGCCTCACCGCACACCTGCCACTGTCCGCTGCCGGGCGCATGGAGCACGCTTTCTTGCGCCAGCAGCGCAGCCAGCAGCCGGTGCGCACGGGCATGGACGAGGCCATTGCGCAATCGGCCGCGCGCCTGCGCGCGATCATCGACCAGCACGGGCCGGATGCCGTGGCGCTCTATGTGTCAGGGCAGATGTCGCTGGAGGCTCAGTACCTGGCCAACAAGCTGGCCAAGGGCTTTATCCGCACGCGCCATATCGAGTCCAACTCGCGGCTGTGCATGGCCAGTGCCGGCAGCGGCTACAAGCAGTCGCTGGGCGCCGACGGCCCGCCGGGCAGCTACCAGGATTTCGAGCGTGCCGAGGTGTTCTTCGTCATTGGCGCCAACATGGCCGACTGTCATCCGATCCTGTTCCTGCGCCTGCTCGACCGAGTCAAGGCCGGGGCCAGGCTGATTGTCGTCGACCCGCGCCGCAGTGCCACCGCCGACAAGGCCGACCTGTTCCTACAGGTGCGCCCGGGCAGTGATCTGGCCCTGCTCAACGGCTTGCTCTACCTGCTGCACGAGAACGGCCACACCGACAGCGATTTCATCGCCCGCCACACCGAGGGCTGGGACGACATGCCGGCCTTTCTCGCCGACTATACCCCCGAGCGGGTCGCGGCCCTGACCGGCCTTGCCGAGGCCGATATCCGCCAGGCGGCTGCCTGGATCGGCGGGGCGTCGGAGTGGATGAGCTGCTGGACCATGGGCCTCAACCAGAGCATCCATGGCACCTGGCACAGCAACGCGCTGTGCAACCTGCACCTGGCCACCGGCGCGATCTGCCGTCCTGGCAGCGGACCGTTCTCGCTGACCGGCCAGCCCAACGCCATGGGCGGCCGTGAAATGGGCTACATGGGCCCAGGCCTGCCGGGCCAGCGTTCGGCGCAGGTGGCGGGCGACCGTGCTTTTGTCGAGCAGCAGTGGGGCCTGGCGCCGGGCGCGCTGCGCAGTGAAGGCGGTGAAGGCACGGTGGCGCTGTTCGAGCAGATGAAGGCCGGGGAAGTGAAGGCCTGCTGGATCATCTGCAGCAACCCGGTGGCCAGCGTCGCCAACCGCCAACAGGTGATCGACGGCCTGCACGAGGCGCAGTTGGTGATCGCCCAGGACGCTTTCCTCGACACCGAGACCAACCGCCATGCCGATATCCTCCTGCCTGCCGCGCTGTGGGCCGAGGGCGAGGGTGTGATGATCAACAGCGAGCGCAACCTCACCCTGATGCCGCGTGCAGTCGCAGCGCCCGGCGAAAGCCTTGAGGATTGGCGCATCATTGCCCGCATCGCCTGTGCCATGGGCTATGCCGAGGCGTTCAGCTATGCCGATGCCGAAGCGGTGTACGACGAGATCCGCCGTTTCTGGAACCCCGCCACCGGCTATGACCTGCGCGGCATCGGCTACGCCGAGCTACGCGACAAACCGCGCCAGTGGCCAAGCGCCCCCGGACGCGCGGACGACCGCAGCCCGCTGCGCTATCTCAACGACGGCAGCAGCCAGGCGCTGCTGCATGACGCCCAAGGCGAGCGACCCGCGCTGGCCTTTCCCACGCCCAGTGGCAAGGCGCGGTTCTTCGCCCGGCCCTGGCTGGCGCCGGCCGAGCTGCCGGATGCCGACTTTCCGCTGGTGCTCAACACCGGCCGCGTGCAGCACCAGTGGCACACCCTGACCAAGACCGGCAAGGTGCCGAGCCTGAACAAGCTCGAGCCCGGTCCCTTCGTCGAGATTAATCCGCAGGACGCCCGACGCCTGGGCATCGCCGACAAGGACCAGGTGGCGATTCGCTCGCGCCGCGGCCAGGCCGTGCTGCCGGCACGCATCAGCGAGCGGGTGCTGGTCGGCAACTGCTTTGCCCCTTTTCACTGGAACGACCTGTATGGCGAGCAACTGGCGATCAACGCCGTGACCTGCGACGCCGTCGATCCAACTTCCCTGCAACCGGCCTTCAAGCATTGCGCCGTGACCCTGGAGCGGGTTGCGGGCGAACGCATCGAGGCACTCGAGCTGCCCTGCGCGATCCCTACGGAGCCTGCCACCATGCCCACCGACACCCTGTCTCGCCTGCTCGGCCTGGACAGCCTGCCGGCCCCCGTCCTGGCTGACGAGGAGCGTCATTACCTGCAGGGCTTCCTGCTCGGCCTTGGGCAGGCGCGTACACCGGGTGTGCCCAGCCTGCCGCCCGGTGCGCCGCTGGCGCCCGCCAGTCGGCTGTTCGTCGATGGCTTGATCGCCGGCCTGTTCGCCCAGCCGGTGGTGGCGCCGGTCGCCATGGCTGAGGTCGCCCGGCATCGGGTGCTGTGGGCCTCGCAGACCGGCAATGGCGAGGTGCTGGCCGAGCGCTGTGCGGCCCATCTGCGCGAAGCGGGCCTGGCGGTCGAGCTGAGCTGCATGGATGCAGTCAGCCCCGGCCAATTGCGTGGCGCCGCCAGCGTGCTGCTGATCACCAGCACCTTTGGTGACGGCGATGCGCCTGACTGCGCTTCGGCGTTCTGGCAGGCGCTGCAGGGCGAGGAGGGGGCGCAGTGTGCGGCACTGCCCTTCGCCGTGCTGGCGCTGGGTGACTCCAGCTACGACCAGTTCTGCGGCTTTGGCCGCAAGCTCGACCAGCGCCTGGCTGAACTGGGCGGCCGACGTCTGCTCGATCGGGTCGATTGCGAACCGGACTTCGACCCATCGTTCGCCGCCTGGCTGCAGGCGTTGCTGCCGCTGCTCGGGCCGACGGCCGAAGCGCCCGTCATACCCCCGCCGGCGCGGGTGTTCGGCAAGCAGCAACCCTGCCTGGCTCCCATCATCGAGAACCGTGTGCTCAATGCGCCCGGAGCGACCAAGGAGACACGCCAGGTGGTGTTCGACCTGCAAGGCACCGGGCTGGTCTACGAGGCAGGCGATGCGCTGGGTGTCTGGCCGCGCAACTGCCCGGCGCTGGTCCAGGAGCTGCTCGGCCTGATGGGGCTCGATGGCCAGACGTGCGTGCAACTGCCCGACTTGCCGACGATGCCGTTGGCCGAGGCGATGGAGCGGCATCTGGAGATCGCCCGGGTCACGTCGCAGCAGCTTGCCGCCTTCAGCCAGGCGCCGCAGGCAGGTGAACTGCGTCGGCTGCTGCTGCCCGAGCACAAGGCCGAACTCAAGGAGTGGCTGTGGGGGCGGCAGTTGGCCGATGTGCTCGCGGCATTCGCGCCGCAACTGTCACTGGAAAACTGGTTGGCCCTGCTCAAGCCGTTGCAGCCACGCATGTACTCGATCAGCTCCAGCCCCAAGGCCCATCCGCAGCAGGTGCACCTGACCGTTTCAACTGTGCGCTATGGCCAGCGCAAGGGCGTGAGTTCAAGCTTCCTCGCCGACCGCGCCGAAGCGCTGGAGGTGGCGATCTTCCCGCAGGTCGCGCGGCATTTCCGACTGCCGGACGACGATGCTACACCGCTCATCATGGTCGGCCCTGGCACGGGTATCGCGCCGTTCCGAGCCTTTCTCGAAGAGCGCGAAGCCCGCGGTGCGACCGGCGGCAACTGGCTGTTCTTCGGTGAGCAGCATGCTGCCTTCGATTTCTATTACCGCGAGCAGTTGCAGGCCTGGGAGGCCAGCGGTCATCTGCGCTTGAGCACGGCGTTCTCGCGTGACCAGGCCGAGAAGCTGTACGTGCAGCAGCGCATGCTCGAACAGGGCGCCGAGCTGTGGCAGTGGCTGGAGGCAGGGGCGTACTTCTACATCTGCGGCGATGCCCAGCGCATGGCCAAGGATGTCGATGCTGCGTTGCGCCAGGTCGTGGCCGAGCACGGGCGGATGAGCGCCGAGGCGGCAGCGGCTTATGTCGAGGGATTGGGCAAGAACAAGCGTTATCGACGCGATGTGTATTGAGTGCACCGGGATGGGGAGGGGTGCACCGGCTTGAGGCGTTGCCGCGTGCGGCGCTGTCGCCGGACACGCCCGCTGCCACAGGTCGCGCAACGCTGCATACCCCGCAGGAGCGGGCTTGCAACCCGACAGCGCCAGCACCCATTCCGACCTTGGCACGCTCCCTGCTTTCAACGGTTTACAACACAGCCCCACTGATCAACGGCGATCAACAGGGGCCTCACACTGATGAGTACAGGCAAAGGCGCCTGGAGCTTCGGCTCCAGG
>NZ_JABWRO010000138.1:0-13869 GCF_014268985.1 Pseudomonas sp. RW10S2
AAGGCGACCCACATGGGTCGCCTTTTTCATTACCGATCCGAGATCAGATCCCGTACTGCGCGCGATACGCCTCGACCGCCGGCAGGTGTTGCTTGAGCTGGGGATCGTCGGCCAGGAACTCCAGTACCTGCGTCAGCGAAACGATGCTGACCACCGGAATGCCGAAATCACGCTCCACTTCCTGGATCGCCGAAAGCTCGCCATTGCCACGCTCTTCGCGGTTCAGTGCGATCAGCACGCCTGCGGCGTTGGCCTGCTGGCCCTTGATGATCTGCATCACTTCGCGGATGGCGGTACCGGCAGTGATCACGTCGTCGATGATCAGCACGTCACCGGCCAGCGGGGCGCCAACCAGGCTACCGCCCTCGCCGTGATCCTTGGCTTCCTTGCGGTTGAAACACCATGGCACATCGAGCTGATGCTGCTCGGCCAGGGACACCGCCGTGGCCGCTGCCAGCGGGATGCCCTTGTACGCCGGGCCGAACAGCACGTCGAAGGGGATCTTGCTGTCGACGATGGCGGCCGCATAGCAGCGCCCCAGCTGGGCAAGGGCCGATCCGCTGTTGAACAGGCCGGCGTTGAAGAAGTACGGGCTGGTACGCCCCGATTTCAGGGTGAATTCACCGAAGCGCAGAACGCCGCGATCGATGGCAAAACGAATGAAGTCGCGCTGATACGGCTGCATGAAAAGTCCCGGACACCACGGATTTAGCTAAATGAGTTGAGCTCGGGTATCATACACGCACGAGATTTTTGGGGCCATTTATGCGGATCATCAGTGTGAACGTGAATGGCATTCAGGCTGCGGCCGAGCGTGGACTGCTCAGCTGGCTGCAAGCCCAGAATGCCGACGTCATCTGCCTTCAGGATACCCGCGCCTCGGCCTTTGAACTCGATGACCCAGCTTTCCAGCTCGATGGCTATTTCCTTTATGCCTGCGAAGCGGAAGTGCCTGCCCAAGGTGGCGTGGCGCTCTACTCGCGCATGCAGCCCAAGGCAGTCATCACCGGCCTGGGCTTCGAGACGGCCGACCGTTACGGGCGCTACCTGCAAGCAGATTTCGATAAGGTAAGCATCGCCAGCCTGCTGCTGCCTTCGGGAATGAACGGCGACGAAGACTTGAACCAGAAATTCAAGTTGATGGATGACTTCGCCAAGTACCTGGACAAGCAGCGTCGCAAGCGTCGCGAATACATCTATTGCGGCTCGTTCTACGTGGCGCAGCAGAAGCTCGACATCAAGAACTGGCGCGACAGCCAGCAGTCGCCGGGCTTCCTGCCGCCAGAGCGGGCCTGGATGGACGCGATCATCGGCGAAATGGGCTATGTCGACGCCCTGCGCGAAGTCAGCCGCGAAGGCGACCAGTACAGCTGGTGGCCGGACAACGAACAGGCCGAGATGCTCAACCTGGGCTATCGCTTCGACTACCAGATCCTCACCCAGGGTCTGCGCCGCTTCGTGCGCAGTGCGCGTCTGCCGCGTCAGCCGCGCTTCTCGCAGCACGCGCCACTGATCGTCGACTACGACTGGACGCTGACCATCTGAAGACCTGCGGGGCCTGTAACCAGGCCCCGCATTTCGTTACAGACTCTCCTCCACCTCGCCAGGCAGCTCCTCATCCAGGTGCAGCCACGGCAGTCGGCTGCCGGTCCAGATGTGCCGATTGGCCCGCACCTGCTCTGGCCGGTCCAGCGTCGCCACCGTCACATCGATGCTCAGCGGACTGTGCGTCGTCTCCAGCGCCACATGCGCGCCACAGTCGCCGCAGAAGTAGCGCGTGCAACTGGCCGGGGCCATATAACGCTTCGGCTCCCCCGCCATCCACTGGAAGCCCTTGCGCGGCAGGGTGAGCCAGGTCACCACCAGCCCGCCGCTGACCCGTCGACAGATCGAGCAGTGGCAATGGGCGATATCCGTCAGGTCACCCTCCAGTCGATAGCGCAGGGCACCGCAATGGCACCCGCCTTCCAGTACGTCATTCATGAAACGACCTCCCGTCGCCTTCATCGAGGCGAAAGCTGGCTGAAAGCTTGCGCCCATAGGATAGCCCCACCTCCGGCGACAGACCGGCCAGCCAGGGTGTCCGCCAACGTGCGCACCCGGCCCAATCAACAACAACAATGGTGATACCGATGCTTTCCTGTGCCCGCCTCCCCGCAGTACCCCTCACGCTATTCCATGCACAGCGCCTGACGCGCTGATCCGCCCGAATCGTCCATCCTTTCGCCGCGCCCTGCCTGGAGTACCGCCATGCTGACCTTCCTTGGCTTTGCCATGGTCATCACCTTCATGTACCTGATCATGACCAAGCGCCTGTCGGCCTTGATCGCCCTGATCCTGGTTCCGATCCTGTTCGCGCTGTTCGGCGGTTTCTCCGCCAAGATCGGCCCGATGATGCTCGAAGGCATCAGCAAGCTCGCGCCTACCGGCGTGATGCTGATGTTCGCTATCCTCTACTTCGCCCTGATGATCGACTCCGGCCTGTTCGACCCGGCCGTGCGCAAGATCCTCAAGCTGGTCAAGGGCGACCCGCTGAAAGTCTCGGTCGGCACCGCCGTGCTGGCTTTGGTGGTCTCGCTCGACGGTGACGGCGCCACCACCTACATGATCTGCTGCGCCGCCATGCTGCCGCTGTACAGCCGCCTGGGCATGAGCCCGCGAATCATGGCCGGCCTGATCATCCTCGCCGGTGGCGTGATGAACATGACCCCCTGGGGCGGCCCGACCGCCCGCGCTGCAAGCGCGCTGCACGTCGACCCTTCGGACATCTTCGTGCCGATGATCCCGGCCATGGCCTTCGGTGTGCTGGCGATCCTCGCCATCGCCTACATGTACGGCAAGCGCGAGCGTGCCCGCCTGGGTGAGCTGCACCTGCCGACCGACGACATCGATCACAGCGAAATCAGCGTGTCGCAGTTCCCCGAAGCGCGCCGCCCCAAGCTGATCTGGTTCAACGGTGCCCTGACCGCTGCCCTGATGGTCGCGCTGATTTCCGGCGTGTTGCCGCTGCCGGTGCTGTTCATGATCGCCTTCAGTATCGCCATGATCGTCAACTACCCCTGCCTGCAGCAGCAGAAAGACCGCATCGCCGCCCACGCCGGTAGCGTGCTGGCCGTGACCGGGCTGATCTTCGCCGCCGGTATCTTCACCGGCATCCTGTCCGGCACCGGCATGGTCGAGGCCATGTCCAAGAGCCTGCTGGCGGTGATCCCGAATGCGCTCGGCCCGTACCTGGCGGCCATTACCGCGATCGTCAGCATGCCGTTCACCTTCTTCATGTCCAATGACGCGTTCTACTACGGCGTGCTGCCGGTACTGGCCGAAGCTGCCAGCCACTACGGCATCACCCCGGTGGAAATGGCCCGTGCATCGATCGTCGGACAACCGGTACACCTGCTCAGCCCGCTGGTACCCTCCACCTACCTGCTGGTAGCCCTGGCGGGGATCGAATTCGGCGATCACCAGCGCTTCACCCTCAAGTGGGCAGTTCTGGTGTGCCTGTGCATAATGCTCGCCGCCTTGCTCATGGGAGTTTTCCCACTGATCAGTAGTCTGTAAGACAAGAGCACCACCCCACCGCGACACGCCCGCTCTCCCGGGCGCGTCGCCTTCATCGTTCGAAGGAATACACATGGAATGGCTGACCAGCCCGGAAATCTGGGTTGCCTTTTTCACCCTGACTGCACTCGAGATCGTGCTCGGGATCGACAACATCATCATGATCTCGATCCTGGTCAGCCGCATGCCCAAGCACATGCAGCCGCGCACGCGGATCTTCGGCCTGGCGCTGGCGATGGTCACCCGGATCATGCTGCTGCTCTCGATCACTTGGGTAATGCGCCTGACCGACGACCTGTTCGTAATCTTTGGCGAGGGCATTTCGGGGCGCGACCTGATCCTGTTCTTCGGCGGCCTGTTCCTGCTGTGGAAAAGCTCCCAGGAGATCTACCACGGCCTCGAGGGTGAGGACGAAGGCAGCGACGAACCCAAAGGCGCCGGCGGCAAGTTCTTCTACACCATCATCCAGATCGCCATCATCGACATCGTGTTCTCGCTGGACTCGGTGATCACCGCAGTCGGCATGGTCTCGCACGTGCCGGTGATGATCGCCGCGATCATCGTCGCCGTGCTGGTGATGATGCTGTGCGCCGGCACCATCAGCGACTTCATCGACAAGCACCCGTCGCTGAAGATGCTCGCGCTGTCGTTCCTGATCGTGGTCGGCACCGTGCTGATCGCCGAGTCCTTCGACGTGCACGTACCGAAGGGCTATGTGTACTTCGCCATGGCGTTCTCGCTGGCAGTGGAAGCGATCAACATCCGCATGCGTACTGCAATGGCGCGCAAGGAAGGCAAGGAGCATGATCCGGTGAAACTGCGCAAGGATATTCCGGGTCAGTAAGTACTGGACGTCACTGAAAAGGCCCTTCGGGGCCTTTTTCGTTTGTCTGCACTGGCTCTGAAACACCCAACATACTTGTGACAGAAATGTTTCAAATAAATGCCCGCCATGCCAAGCTGGCGACAACCGCGCAAAACAACTAAAGCTTCAGTGAGCACTGAATACAAAGCCCACCCCCGGGCCAGGCTCACGGCTTCACCCATTGGCCCCGCATTGGGGCATCGGTAAAAAGGGGGCCTCGAAACATGCTGACCCTGCTCAACCTGCTTTCCGCCGTGGCGCTGCTCGTCTGGGGCACGCATATCGTGCGCACCGGCATTCTTCGGGTTTACGGCTCGAACCTGCGCCGCGTGCTCAGCCAGAACATGGACCGTCGCGCGCTGGCCTTCATTGCCGGCATCGTCGTCACCGCCGTGGTGCAGAGCAGCAACGCCACCGCCATGCTGGTCACCTCCTTCGTCGGCCAGGGCCTGATGGCCATGACCCCAGCCCTGGCGATCATGCTCGGTGCCGACGTCGGTACCGCGCTGATGGCGCGGGTGCTGACCTTCGACCTGTCGTGGCTGTCGCCCCTGCTGGTGTTCGTCGGGGTGATCTTCTTCCTGTCGCGCAAGCAGACACGCCTCGGCCAGATGGGCCGAGTGGCCATCGGCCTGGGCCTGATCATCCTGGCACTTGAGCTGATCGTGCAGGCTGCTGCGCCGATCACCCATGCACAAGGGGTGAAAGTGCTGTTCGCCTCGCTGACCGGCGATATCCTGCTCGACGCCCTGGTCGGCGCCCTGTTCGCCATGATCACCTACTCCAGCCTCGCGGCCGTGCTGCTTACCGCGACCCTGGCCGGTGCAGAAGTGATCAGCCTGCCGGTGGCCATCGGCCTGGTGGTTGGCGCCAACATCGGCAGTGGCATGCTGGCCTTCATCAGCGCCCGCATGCAGAACGCTGCCGGGCGTCGCGTGGCCCTGGGCAGCCTGCTGTACAAGCTGATCGGCCTGCTGCTGATCATTCCGGTGCTGCACCCGCTGGTGGACTGGATGGACTCGCTGAGTTTCAGCCCGCAAGAGCTGGTGATCGGCTTCCATTTGCTCTACAACACCCTGCGCTGCCTGATCATGCTGCCCACGGTCAAACCTATGGGACGCCTGTGCACCGCCCTGCTACCCGAACGCGAAGTCGCCAATGGTCAGGCCAAGCCCCGGCACCTCGACGCCTCGGCGCTGGAAACCCCCAGCCTGGCGTTGGCCAACGCAGCCCGCGAGACCCTGCGCCTGGGCGACATCGTCGACAGCCTGCTCGAGGCCATGCTCGGCGCCCTGCGCGGCAGCCAGACCGCACTACCACAACAGACCCGCGCCCTGGGCGAGGACGCCGAGGCCCTGTACAGCGCCATCAAGCTGTACCTGGCGCAGATGTCACGCGAGGACCTGAGCGAACAGGACAACCGGCGCTGGGCCGAGATCATCGAACTGTCGATCAACCTCAAGCTGGCCAGCGACCTGATCGAGCGCATGCTGCGCAAGGTGCAGCAGCAGAAGACCTCACAACGCCGGGAGTTCTCCCAGGTCGGCCTGGAAGAACTGACGGGCCTTCAGGAGCAACTGCTGGCCAACCTGCGCCTGGGCCTGTCGGTGTTCCTCAGCGCCGACCCTGAGAGCGCACGCCTGCTGCTGCGCGAGAAGCGTCGCTTTCGCGCCCAGGAAAGGCGCCTGGCACATGCTCATGTCAGCCGCCTGCAACGCAAAGTGGTGCAGAGTATCGAGACCAGTTCGCTACACTTGGAGCTGATCGCCGACATGAAGCGGTTGAACTCTTTGTTCTGCAGCAGTGCCTATGTGGTACTGGGCGGCGCGGACACCGGCGGGCTTCTGCTCGACAGCGTGCCGGACGACGCCCGCCTGTCCTGACCCCCGCACACCTGGAGACCGGCCCGGAAGCCCGCCCATGCGTTGCCTGACCTTCGTTTGCCTGATTCTCTGCAGCCTGCCCTCGTTCGCCCTCGACCGCTCACGGGTCGAAGGCTATCTGTTGCCCAACGGCCTGCAGGTGATCCTCAAGTCCGGGTACGAACGCGACCATGTGTCGATCCGCCTGGTGGTCGGCGTGGGCCTCGACGATTTCGAGTGCAAGCAGCGCGAGTTGCCGCACCTGCTCGAACACCTGCTGTTCAGCGGCATCGACGAAACCGGCGAAGGTGGCCTGGAAGAGCGCCTGCAGGCGCTGGGCGGGGAGTGGAACGCCTTCACCAGCGCTGCCGATACTACCTTCGTCATCGAGGCGCCGGCACGCAACCAGCGCAAGGTGCTCGACCTGTTGCTGGCGGCGGTGCGCGACACGAAGATCGACGCCAAGGCCCTGGCCACCGCCAAGAAAATCATCGAGCGCGAGGATGGCGGCCATTACGGCCACCTGCAACGCTGGCTGGACCGCCAGGACATCGGTCATCCGGCCAGCGACCAGCTGGCGGTGGAACTGGGGCTCAAATGCCCGGAGCGCTCGGATATCGACGGCATGACCCTCAAACAGGTGCAGGCCATGCGCGAGCATTGGTACGCCGCCAACAACATGAGCCTGATCGTCGTCGGCGGCCTCGACCGCCTGCTGCCGGCCTACCTGGAGCGCACCTACGGCGAGCTGCCAGCCACCGAGCCGGGCGAGCGACGCAACCTCGACAGCATCAGCCAGCAGGCCGAACAACGCCGCGACCTGATCCGCGGCTGGCTGGGCGATACCGCCAGGCTGCATTGGCTGTTCATCGAACCGGTGCTCGACAGCGACCACGACCAGACACTCGAGCTGCTCTCGCGTTACCTCGACTGGGCGCTGTACGACCAGTTGCGCCTGCGCCACGGCTTGTCGTACGGACCTTCGGTGCGGCGCGAAAGCTTCGGCGACAGCGGCATGCTCAGCCTCAACGCCGACCTTGAGCGCCAGGACATCGACGAGGCGGTGAAGGTGTTGCAGGAGCTGTTCGAGCACCTGCGCAAGCATGGCCTGGACCCGGACACCTTCGCCCGCCTCAAGGAGGCCGCGATTGCCCGCGAAAGCTGGACCACCCAGGGCAACAGTGCACTGGCCGACTATTACTGGGGCGCGCTGAACGACTACGACAACGGCCACTTCAGCGACCCGGTCGGCAAACTGCGCAAGGTCAGCCTCAAGCAGGCCAACGAGGCGTTACGGCTGTTGCTCAAGGAACCGGGCTACCTGCGTATCGAGAAACCGCTGCTGGGGTATGACGAGCTGTACGGGTTGGTGGCTCTGGGGTTGGGACTGATACTCGCCATCGGCCTGATCCGCAAAAGGCGCCAGCCGGCGGATCGCCCCAGCGGCGCTACACGGGACAGCTGATTCGGCGGTATCCTGTATCGGCCTCTTCGCCGTTGCGACTTGCCCGCGAAGAGGCCAGAACAGTCACCCCTATCGCTGCCCAACCCATGCCCCCCATACCCCACATCGTCCAACGCATCATCGAACTGCTCAAACGCTACCCAGGGGTCATCGCCCTTGGCGGCTTCCTGTCCGGCATCGGCAGTTTCATCCTGGTCGACCGCCAGGCTGGCCTCGCCAGCTGGATCGCCGTGCTGATGCTGGTCAGCTGGGTCTGGCTGATGCTCGAGAACACCCTGACCGGCCTGTTCGCGCGCACGTTCAAGCGCGAAATCCCGCAGCCGCTGCTGCGTTACGCCACCCAGATGATCCACCAGGAAAGCCTGTTCTTCGTCCTGCCGTTCTTCTTCATCACCACCACCTGGAACAGCGGCCAGCTGGTGTTCACCGGCCTGCTCGGCGCAGCGGGGCTGATCTCCATCGTCGATCCGCTGTACTACAAATGGCTCGCACCGCGGCGCTGGCTGTTCCTCGCGCTGCACACCCTGACCCTGTTCGCCGCACTGCTCACGGCGCTGCCGATCATCCTGCACCTGACCACCGCACAGAGCTTCAAGCTGGCGCTGATCGCGGCCATGGTGCTGTCGTTCCCGAGCCTGGCCAGCAGTTTCCCGATCAACACCTGGCGCCGCGCCGTGGCGCTGGTGCTGGTGACCCTGACCGTGGGTGGCGGCGGCTGGCTGCTGCGTTCATGGGTGCCACCGGCCACCCTGTGGATGACCGAAGTGGCGGTGACCACCGAGCTGCAGGACCGCCAGCCCGGCGAATCGCTGGACGAGATCGCCGCCAGCCGCATTCGCAGCGCGGGGCTGTACGCCTATACCGCAATCAACGCCCCACGCGGGCTGAACGAGCGTATCTATCACGTGTGGCAGCAGGACGGCAAAGAAGTCGACCGCATCGCCCTGGACATCCACGGTGGGCGCAAGGAAGGCTATCGGGCCTGGACCCACAAGCAGAACTTCCCGCCCAACCCAGTGGGCAAGTGGCAGGTGCGCGTGCTGACCGAGGATGGCCAGGTGATCGGCGTGCTGCGCTTCAAGGTGGTCGAGGATGTACCGGCGGGGTGAGGGTTCGCCGTTGCGACTTGCCCCGCGATTGAAGCCACTGCCGCTGCAACACGCTATGATCTGACCCACCGCCGTCGTGCAGAGTCAAAAGCATGGAGCCCAGCGCCACCCTCGACACCCGCCAGCACCCCGCGCGCCTGCTGATCGCCGGCGACTGGACCCTGGCCCACTACACCAGCCTCAAGCGCGACAGCGAGCGCCTGCGCGACCAGTACGGTGCCGACACGATCGCCGACCTCAGCCAGCTTGGGCGCCTGGACACCGCCGGCGCCTCGCTGCTGGCCGAGTTGCTGGGCGCCGAGCGTCTGTCGCGCTGCACCGACGAGCTCCCCGAGGCCAGCCGGGCCTTGCTCAAGACGGTGTATTGCTCGGTGCAGGACTACTGCATCCCGATCAAGGAAGCCGAACAACCGGTCCTGCTGCAATTGCTCGCACGCATCGGCTGCGCCGTCGACACACTCTGGCAGGACACCCGGCAACTGCTCGGTTTCGTCGGCCTGATCCTCGCCACGCTCGCCACCCGACTCCTGCAACCGCACAAGTGGCGGGTCACCCCAGTGGTCGCACACATCGAGCAGACAGGCCTGGACGCCGCGCCCATCGTCGCCTTGCTGACCTTCCTGGTCGGCGCCGTAGTGGCCTTTCTAGGGGCCACGGTGCTGGCCGATTTCGGTGCGACGGTCTTTACCGTCGACCTTGTGGCCTTCTCTTTCCTGCGCGAATTCGCCGTGCTGCTCACCGCGATCCTGATGGCCGGGCGCACGGCCAGTGCCTTCACCGCGCAGCTCGGCTCGATGAAGGCCAACGAGGAGATCGACGCCATCCGCACCCTGGGCCTTAACCCCATCGAGCTGCTGGTGGTGCCGCGGGTCCTGGCGCTGCTGATCGCCTTGCCGCTGCTGACCTTCGTCGCCATGGTCTGCGGCATCGTCGGTGGCGCGGTGGTCTGTGCGCTGTCGCTGGACATTCCGCCGGCCATGTTCCTCTCGCTGCTGCAGAGCGACATCGGCGTGCAGCACTTCCTGGTCGGCCTGCTCAAGGCGCCGTTCTTCGCCTTCCTGATCGCCGCCATCGGCTGCCTGGAGGGCTTCAAGGTCAGCGGTAGCGCCGAGTCGGTCGGGGCACACACCACCTCGGCGGTGGTGCAGTCGATCTTCGTGGTCATCGTGCTGGATGCGGTGGCCGCGCTGTTCTTCATGGAGATGGGCTGGTGAGTGGTGCACGTGAAGCAGTGATCGAAGCCCGTGGCCTGTGCAACCGTTTCGGCAGCCAGAGCGTGCACGAGCAGCTCGACCTGGACCTGTACCGCGGCGAAATCCTCGCCGTGGTCGGCGGTTCGGGCAGCGGCAAGTCGGTGCTGCTGCGCAGCATCGTCGGCCTGCGGCGGCCTAACGAGGGCAGGGTGAAGGTGTTCGGCCAGGACCTGGCCACGCTGAACGACGACCAACGCTCGCAGGTGGAACGGCGCTTCGGCGTGCTGTTCCAGAAAGGCGCGTTGTTCTCGTCGCTGACCGTCACCGAGAACGTCGCGCTGCCGTTGATCGAACATGCCGGGCTGTCACGCGCCGACGCCGAGCACCTGGCCGGGGTCAAGCTGGCACTGGCTGGGCTGCCGATCAGCGCCGCCGACAAGTACCCGGCCTCGCTGTCCGGCGGCATGATCAAGCGCGCGGCCCTGGCCCGCGCCTTGGCACTGGACCCGGATATCCTGTTCCTCGACGAACCCACGGCAGGGCTGGACCCGATCGGCGCCGCAGCCTTCGACCAACTGATCCTGACCCTGCGCGATGCCCTCGGCCTCTCGGTGTTCCTCATCACCCACGACCTGGACACCCTCTACACCATCACCGACCGGGTGGCGGTGCTGTCGCAAAAGAAAGTGCTGGTCGCAGGCCCGCTGGCCGAGGTCGAACGCACCGACGATCCCTGGATTCACGAATACTTTCACGGCCCGCGCGGACGTGCAGCCGAACAGGCCGCCGCAAGCGCGGGACAGGAGCACTGAACGATGGAAACCCGAGCTCATCATGTCCTCATCGGCCTGGTCACAGTGCTGGTGGTGGCTGGCGCCATGCTGTTCGGCCTGTGGCTGACCAAGTCCAGCGTCGACGACGCCTTCAAAGATTATGAAGTGGTGTTCAACGAGGCCGTTTCGGGCCTGTCCCGGGGCAGCGCGGTGCAGTACAACGGCATCAAGGTCGGCGATGTCAGCACCTTGCGCCTCGACCCGCAGGACCCGCGCCGGGTGCTGGCGCGCATCCGCCTGAGCGCCGACACACCGGTCAAGGAAGACACCCAGGCCAAGCTCACGCTCGCCGGGGTTACCGGCAACTCGTTCATCCAGCTCAGCGGTGGCACGCCGCAGAGCCCGTCGCTCAAGGGCAAGAACGGGCAGTTGCCGGTGATCGTCGCCTCGCCGTCGCCCATCTCACGCCTGCTCAACGACAGCAGCGACCTGGTGACCAACATCAACCTGCTACTGCACAACGCCAACCAGATGTTCTCGGAGAACAACATCGAGCGCCTGAGCAACACCCTGGCCAACCTCGAACAGACCACCGGTGCCTTCGCCAGCCAGAAGGGCGGCATCGCCCAGGCCATCGAGCAACTCGGCCAGGTCGGCAAGCAGGCCAGCGCCACCCTGGCCGAAACCCAGGCCCTGATGCGCAACGCCAATGGCCTGCTCGGCAGCGAAGGCAAGCAAGCCTTCGGCAGCGCGGAGCAGGCCATGCAGTCGCTGGCACAGAGCACCGCGACCATCAACGACTTGCTCAAGAACAACCGCGAAGCGCTCGACGACGGCGCCCAGGGCCTGAACCAACTGGCCCCGGCGATCCGCGAGCTGCGCGAAACCCTCAATGCCCTCAAGGGCATCTCTCGGCGCCTGGAGGCCGACCCCAGCGGCTACCTGCTGGGCCGCGACCCAAACAAGGAGTTCCAGCCATGAGGCCGTCCCTTCGCCTGCTCGTCGCAGGCAGCCTGCTGAGCCTGGCCAGCGCCTGCTCGATCCTGCCCCAGGCGGAGCCCATCGATACCTATCGCCTGCCGGTTAACCAGCAGAGCCGCCCGGCGACACCGGTGGACTGGTCGCTGCGCCTGAACAAGCCGCTGGCCAGCGAGGTCCTGGCCGGGCCGCGCATTGCCGTGATTGCGCAAGGCGACGTGATCAGCAGCTACAAGGGCGCGCGCTGGAGCGATCCGGTGCCACTGCTGGTGCGCAATCGCCTGCTCGATGCCTTCCAGCGTGACGGCCGGGTCCAGCGCCTGAGCGCCGATGACAGCAACCTGCAGGCTGACTACGAGCTAGTGGGCGAGCTGCAAGCGTTCCAGAGCGAATACCGCGAAGACGGGGTGCAGGTACTGATCCGCTACGACGCGCGGCTGGTGCAAGGGCGCAGCCAGCGCATCCTCGCCAGCCAACGCTTCGAGGTACACCAGCCACTGGCCGACAAGCAGGTGCCGGCAGTGGTCAGTGGCTTCGGCGCGGCCAGTGACCAGCTCGCGCGCCAGGTGGTGGACTGGACGGTCGCCCAGGCCTCACGGATGCAGGCTCAGGCGAAGAACCAGTAGCAGACGAAGATCGCCGCGATCACCCCGGAAAGCTCGGCCAGCAGCGCGCAGCCCACCGCGTGGCGCACGCGCTGGATGCCCACGGCGCCGAAGTACACCGCCAGCACGTAGAAGGTGGTTTCGGTACTGCCCTGAATGGTGGCGGCCACTAGCGCAGGGAAGCTGTCGACACCGTGGGTCTGCATGGTCTCGATCAGCATCGCCCGCGCCGCACTGCCGGAGAACGGCTTGACCAGCGCCGTGGGCAGGCCTTCGACGAAGCGGCTGTCCACTCCCATCCACTCGACCGCATGGCGGATGCCCCCCAGCGCCAGCTCCAGCGCCCCGGAGGCGCGCAGCACACCCACCGCGACCAGCATCGCGACCAGATAGGGCAACAGGCTCTTGGCGACGTCGAAGCCCTCTTTGGCGCCTTCGACGAAGGCCTCGTAGACCTTCACCTTGCGCAACGCACCGATGACCAGGAACAGCATGATCACGCCGAACAGCGTCAGGTTGCCGAGGATCGACGACAGGCTCGCCAGCGCAGCCGCCGACAGCGTGCCCAGAAACGCCATGAAGCCGCCCAGCAGCAGGGCGCCGGGGATGAAATACGCCAGCACCACCGGATCCCACAGACGCAGGCGCTGCATCACGGCGACCGACAGCAGGCCGACCAGGGTCGAGACGCTGGTCGCCAGCAGGATGGGCAGGAACACCAGCGTCGGGTCGGGGGCACCTTGCTGGGCACGGTACATGAAGATGGTGACCGGCAGCAGGGTCAGCGACGAGGCGTTGAGCACCAGGAACAGGATCTGCGCGTTACTCGCCGTGGTGCTGCTGGGGTTGAGCTCCTGCAGCGCGCGCATGGCCTTCAGGCCGATGGGCGTGGCGGCGTTGTCCAGGCCCAGGCCGTTGGCAGCGAAGTTCATGGTGATCAGCCCCAGGGCAGGGTGGCCGGGCGGCACTTCCGGCATCAGGCGTGCGAACAGCGGGCCGAGGACCTTGGCCAGCCATTCGACGATGCCGGCCTTTTCGGCAATTTTGAGAAAGCCCAGCCACAGGGTGAGGGTGCCGAACAGCAGGACCATGACCTCGACCGACAGCTTGGCCATGGCAAAGATGCTTTCGACCATTGCAGCGAAAATGCCAGCATTGCCGCCGACCAGCCACTGGGCCAGGGCGGAGATGGCCGCCACCACGAAAAAGCCGAGCCAGAGGCCGTTGAGCATCTGAAGTCCCCCTGAAAAATGCTCGAATGATAGCGCATAAGGCGCTCTGAATCCGACCCGCTCCCTGTGGGAGCAACTGTCTTGTTCAAAATCTAAAGGCCAGCCCAATCCCTGTGGAAGCGGCCTTGTGCCGCGATCGGGCGCGAAGCGGCCCTAAACCAGGCACCGAGATGCTCCAGGAAGATCACGGCCGCCTGACTTGCGGCCGCTTCGCGCCCGATCGCGGCAC
>NZ_JABWRO010000139.1:0-13865 GCF_014268985.1 Pseudomonas sp. RW10S2
GCGGCGCTCGATCTCAAGATCTCCGAAAATCCCAAGCCAGGCCACAGACCGCCCAGATGCTATCTGCGCCCAACCCCCTCTGCCCCTTGATACCCCCCCCACCCTCCCCCTTATCATGCCCGCCATGATCAGAGACCCTTTCGAACGACTCGGCCTGGACCGCGAGGTCCTCACCGTCAGCCAGCTCAACGGCCGCGCCCGTGTGCTGCTCGAAGACGTGTTCCGCAGTGTCTGGGTGGAAGGCGAGATATCCAACCTCGCCCGCCCGGCCTCCGGCCACCTGTACTTCACCCTCAAGGACAGCGGTGCCCAGATCCGCTGTGCATTGTTCCGGCAGAACGCTGCCAGGGTCCGCCAGGCCCTGCGTGACGGCCTGGCGGTCAAGGTACGCGGTAAGGTCTCGCTGTTCGAGGGGCGCGGCGATTACCAGTTGATCGTCGATACCGTCGAGCCCGCCGGTGACGGCGCCTTGCGCCTGGCCTTCGAGGCGCTGAAGGAAAAGCTCGGCAACGAAGGGCTGTTCAGTGCCGAACGCAAGCAGCCGCTGCCGGCTCACCCGCGCCGCATCGGCATCGTCACCTCGCCAAGCGGCGCGGTGATCCGCGACATCATCAGCGTCTTTGCCCGCCGTGCACCGCAAGTCGAGCTGAACCTGGTCCCCACGGCAGTACAAGGACGCGAAGCCATCGGCCAGATCGTCCGCGCCTTGCAACTGGCCGACAGCCTTGGTTTCGATGCACTGATCCTGGCCCGTGGCGGCGGCTCGCTGGAAGACCTCTGGTGCTTCAACGAAAAAGCCGTCGCACGTGCCATCGCCGCCTGCGTGACGCCTATCGTCAGTGCGGTGGGCCATGAGACCGACGTGTCGATCAGCGACTTCGTCGCCGACGTGCGCGCCCCAACCCCTTCGGCGGCCGCCGAATTGCTCGCACCTGACAACAGCGGCCTGCAGCAACGCCTCGACAGCCTGCAGCGGCGCCTGTTACTGCGCATGCAGCACCGCCTGAGCCACGATCGCCTGCGCCTGGAAGGCCTGGCCCGTCGCCTGCGTCACCCCGGCGAACGCCTGCGCCAGCAGGCCCAGCGCCTGGATGACCTGGACATGCGCTTGCGCCGCGCCTTCATGCTCGACATGAACCAGCGCCAGCAACGCCTGGGCCGCCTCGACACGCGCCTGGCCGCGCAGCATCCCGGGCGCACCCTCAAGCTGCTCGGACAGCGCCTGGACAGCCTCGCCGAGCGTCTGCCGCGGGCCATGCGCGAAACGCTCAAGGACCGCCGCCAGCGCTTCCAGGCGCAATTGCAGACGCTGCAGGTGGTCAGCCCGCTGGCCACCCTGGCCCGCGGCTACAGCATCCTGCTCGACGAACGCGGCCAGGCCATCCGCAGCGCCGCCCAGACCCGCAACGGCCAGCGCCTGACCGCGCGCCTGAACGAAGGCGATCTGCAGGTTCGGGTCGAAGACAACCACCAGACTCCGGTCACCCTCTCTCTACTGGACTGACACATGCCCCGTCTGCTTGCCCCCCTGCTCGCACTCTGCGCCCTGCTGCTGGCCAGCACGGCCCAGGCCAGCTACATCACCCGCACCCTCAACAAGCCAGTCCCCGGTGGCGTGGCGGTGGTCGACCTCGGCCCCGCCGCCAGTGCACCGAGCGCGCGCTTCGACGGCAAGCCGGTGCTGGTGGTCAAGGAACAGGACACCTGGCTGGCCATCGTCGGTATCCCGCTGACGCAGAAACCCGGCACAGCCACCCTCACCCAGGGCGCACGCTCCCTGCCCTTCAGCGTGGGCAGCAAGAAATACCCCGAGCAGCACATCACGCTGAAGAACAAGCGCCAGGTCAATCCCGAGCCGGATGACCTCAAGCGCATCGACCGCGAGCTGGCCGAGCAGGTCAAGGCATACCGCAGCTTCAGCCCGGGCATGCCGAGCAACCTGATCCTCGACAAACCGGTCAATGGCCCCCTGTCGAGCAAGTTCGGCGTGCGCCGCTTCTTCAATGGCGAGGAGCGCAACCCCCACGCCGGGCTGGACTTCGCCGTGCCCGCCGGCACCCCGATCAAGACCCCGGCCAACGGCAAGGTGATCCTGGTTGGCGACTACTTCTTCAATGGCCGCACGGTGTTCGTCGACCATGGCCAGGGCTTCATCAGCATGTTCTGCCACATGTCCAAGGTCGATGTGCAACCGGGGCAGGTGCTGCGCCGCGGCGACGTGGTCGGCAAGGTCGGCTCCACGGGCCGGGCAACCGGGCCGCACATGCACTGGAACGTCAGCCTGAACGATGCTCGAGTGGACCCGGCGATCTTCATCGGAGCGTTCCAGCCCTGAGATCGGTGACAAGCCCGCTCACACCGGGGATTTCCTGTGGGAGCGGGCTTGTCCCGCGATGGCCGCGCCGCAGTCGCATCACCTTGCGCAGCAACAAACCTCGGCACAATAAAAAATCAATAACAATCAAACGACAGCCATAAAATCTCACCCATAAGCTTTTTTTAAGCATTCCTCTCAATTTTTTTTGAACACTTGCCATCTCCCACTCCCACTGGTTAGGGTTGAGGGCATGAAAACCTCGATCACCCTCATTCTGCTCCGCCAACACCGCAGCCTTTGCCTGGTCAGTGCACGACTACCTGGGTGAACCGCGTCGCCTCGCCTCTTCATCTCGTTATCGCTTGGCAGGCCCGATCAGGCCGCACATTAAAGGATTGCTCCAAATGACCATGCTCAAAGACCCGTCGAAGAAATACCGCGCCTTCCCGACCATCGACCTGCCAGACCGTACCTGGCCGTCGAAGGCCATCACCCAGGCGCCAATCTGGTGCAGCTCCGACCTGCGTGACGGGAACCAGTCGCTGATCGAGCCGATGGACGCCGAGAAGAAGCTGCGTTTCTGGAAAACCCTGGTGCAGGTTGGCGTGAAAGAGATCGAGGCGTCGTTCCCGTCTGCCTCGCAGACTGACTTCGACTTCGTACGCACCCTGATCGAAGACGGCCACATCCCGGACG
Source organism: Pseudomonas sp. RW10S2 (assembly GCF_014268985.1). Lineage (NCBI taxonomy): Bacteria > Pseudomonadati > Pseudomonadota > Gammaproteobacteria > Pseudomonadales > Pseudomonadaceae > Pseudomonas > Pseudomonas sp. RW10S2. The sequence continues at coordinate 3,014 of NZ_JABWRO010000139.1, forward strand.
ACACCACCATCCAGGTACTGACCCAGGCCCGTGAAGACTTGATCGCCCGCACCTTCGAGTCCCTGCGTGGCGCGAAGAAGGCCATCGTCCACCTGTACAACGCCACATGCCCGGCGTTCCGCCGCATCGTCTTCAACCAGGACAAGCAAGGCGTGAAGGACATCGCGGTGAACGCAGCCAAGCTGTTCGTCAAGTACGCCGCCCAGCAGCCGGAAACGCACTGGACCTTCCAGTACTCGCCGGAAACCTTCAGCGCCACGGAGCTGGAGTTCGCCAAGGAAGTGTGCGACGCGGTGATCGAGGTGTGGAATCCGACCCCCGAGCACAAGATCATTCTCAACCTGCCGGCCACCGTGGAAGTCGCCACGCCAAACGTCTACGCCGACCAGATCGAATGGTTCTGCCGCAACGTCAGCCGCCGTGACAGCGTGATCATCAGCCTGCACACCCACAACGACCGCGGCACCGGCATCGCCGCCACCGAGCTGGGCCTGATGGCTGGCGCCGACCGCGCCGAAGGCTGCCTGTTCGGCAACGGCGAGCGTACCGGCAACGTCGACCTGGTCACGCTCGCGCTGAACCTCTACACCCAAGGTATCGACCCACAACTGGACTTCTCCGACATCGACGGCGTGCGCAAGGTCGTCGAAGAGTGCAACCAGTTGCCGGTGCACCCACGTCATCCGTATGTCGGTGATCTGGTGCATACCGCCTTCTCCGGCTCGCACCAGGACGCCATCCGCAAGGGCTTCGCCAAGCAGCAGGACGGCGAGCTGTGGGAAGTGCCGTACCTGCCGATCGACCCGGCCGACATCGGCCGCAGCTACGAGGCGGTCATCCGCGTCAACAGCCAGTCCGGCAAGGGCGGTATCACCTACCTGCTCGAACAGGAATACGGCATCAGCCTGCCGCGCCGCATGCAGATCGAATTCAGCCAGGTGGTCCAGGGCGAGACCGACCGTCTCGGCCTGGAAATGACCGCCCAACAGATCTACAGCCTGTTGCACAAAGAGTACCTGCAGGCCAACGCCCCTTATGCACTGGTCAGCCATCGCCTGCAGGAAGAGAACGGCAACAGTGCCGTGGAAGTGGAAGTCGCCGGTGAAGGCGAGACCACCCTGCACTGGCGCGGCAAGGGCAACGGCGCCCTCGAAGCCCTGGTAGCCGGGCTGCCGATTGCAGTCGAGATCATGGACTACAACGAGCACGCCATCGGTGCAGGCACCAATGCCAAGGCCGCGGCCTACATCGAATTGCGCGTGGCCGGCGGTCGTCCGGTGCATGGCGTGGGTATCGATGAGAACATCACCACCGCAAGCTTCAAGGCACTGTTCAGTGCATTGAACCGCTCGCTGAGCCAGCAGGCCGCCAAGGCGGCGTAAAGGCACGCGCAGCACACAGAGCCCGTATCGGTCGATGCGGGCTTTTTCATTTCATGGCGGGCCATGATGGAGGCAAAACCTGCACATAAAAAAAAGGGGCGCCGACCAAGCGCCCCACAAGCCGTACAGCACACAACGAAATTCGTATCAGTCCAGCAGCGCCATCGCCTCGGCGCTGCAGGCTTCGATCCGCGCCCAGTCACCGTTCTTGATCCAGCTGCTATCCAGCATCCAGGTCCCGCCTACGCACATCACATTCGGCAATGCCATGTAGTTGCGCGCGTTGGCCGGGTTCACCCCGCCGGTCGGGCAGAAGCGGATATCGCCGAATGGGCCGCCGTAGGCCTTGATCGCCGCCACGCCGCCAACGATCTCGGCGGGGAACAGCTTGAAGCGACGATAGCCCAGCGCGTAGCCCGCCATGATTTCCGACGGCGTGCTGATGCCCGGCAGCAGCGGAATATCACTCTGCACACCAGCCTCGAGCACTTCGCGGGTAATCCCCGGCGTCACCACGAACTGCGCCCCCGCCGCTTCCACGGCCGCGAACATCGCAGGATCGAGCACGGTGCCGGCACCGATGCACAGTTCAGGACGCTGCTCACGCAGCACCTGGATGGCCTTGAGACCGTGCTGCGAACGCAGGGTCACCTCCAGGGTACGGATGCCACCGGCTGCCAGGGCATCGGCCAACGGTAGGATGTCTTCCTCGCGGGCGATGGTGATCACCGGCAGGATGCGCGCCTTGCCGCAGATCTCATCGATCCGGGCGGCTTTCTCGGCCATCGAGAGCAGAGGTTGTGGGCGTTCAAGCGTGGTCATGACAGTGGATCCTTGGCTCATGGGCACCAGTAGATGTCCAGGGGGTCGTGAAGAAAGGCGCGAATGGGCATTTGCGTGAGGTCGTCGCCAGCCAGAGCGGCGCGCAGGGTAGCGAGTTTGCCTGACCCCTGCACGGACAGTGCGACGAAAGCAGCGCTCGACAGCAGCGCGCGGGTCATCGACAGGCGTTGGTGCGGCACGCTCGGTGCCAGCAATGGCAGGCAGCGGCGCGCGCTCTCTGGATCGAGGCCCTCGACCAGGTTCGGGCTGTCCGGGAACAGCGATGCGGTATGGCCGTCGTCGCCCATGCCCAACACCAGCACGTCGATCGGCGGCAGGTCGGCAAGCACCTGGTCGGCCTGTTGCGCCGCCGCGTCGAGGTTGTCGGCGCGCTGGTACAGGCCCATGAACCGCGCCTTGGCCGCCTCGCCCTTGAGCAGGTGCCGGGCCAGCAGCCCGGCATTGCTGTCGGCATGCTCGACCGGCACCCAGCGCTCGTCGGCCAGCGACACGGTCACCTTCGACCAGTCGAGTTTTTCCTGGGCCAGTTGCTCGAGAAACGGGACCGGGCTACGCCCGCCAGACAGCACCACACAGGCCTGACCCTTGCTGGCGATGGCGGCGCGCAGGCGCTCGGCCACATCGCCGGCCAGCGTCGCGGCCAGGCGCTTGGCGTCTGTCAGCGCGTGAACCTTCGCGGTCGCCGGCAGTTGCAGTTCAGATATCGCCATACCAGGCTCTCCCATCGCGTGTAATCAGTGCAATCGAGCTCATGGGCCCCCAGGACCCGGCCGCATAAGGCTTGGGCGCGTCACCGGCGTTCTTCCAGCCGGCGATCAACTGGTCGCACCAGGTCCAGGCGTACTCGATCTCGTCCTTGCGCACGAACAGGTTCTGGTTGCCGCGCATCACTTCGAGCAGCAAACGCTCGTAGGCATCCGGAATCCGCGCGCTGCGCCAGGTGTCGGAAAAATTCAGTTGCAGTGGGCCGCTGCGCAGTTGCATGCCCTTGTCCAGCCCCTGCTCCTTGGTCATCACCCGCAGCGAGATACCTTCGTCGGGCTGCAGACGGATGATCAGCTTGTTGCCGATCTGCAAACGCTGCTCCGGGGCGAAGATATAGTGCGGCGTTTCCTTGAAGTGGATGACGATCTGCGACAGCTTCTGCGGCATGCGCTTGCCGGTACGCAGATAGAACGGCACGCCCGACCAACGCCAGTTGCGGATGTCGGCGCGCAGGGCGACGAAGGTTTCCGTGTCGCTCTGGGCGTTGGCGTTCTCTTCTTCCAGGTAGCCCGGCACCGGCGTGCCGTCGCTGTAGCCGGCGATGTACTGGCCGCGCACCACACGGGTGCTCAGCCCCTCGCCGGTGATCGGCGCCAGCGCCTTGAGCACCTTGACCTTCTCGTCGCGGATGCTGTCGGCCGACAGATCGCTGGGCGGGTCCATGGCGATCAGGCACAGCAGCTGCAGCAGGTGGTTCTGGATCATGTCGCGCAGTTGGCCGGCCTTGTCGAAGTAGCCCCAGCGCCCTTCGATGCCGACTTTCTCGGCAACGGTGATCTCCACGTGGGAGATGGAGTTCTGGTTCCACTGGGTTTCGAACAGGCTGTTGGCAAAGCGCAAGGCGATCAGGTTCTGTACCGTTTCCTTGCCCAGGTAGTGGTCGATGCGATAGACCCGGCTTTCGGGGAAGAAGCGCGCCACGGCGTCATTGACCCGACGCGACGACTCCAGGTCGTGCCCGATGGGTTTTTCCAGCACGACGCGGGTGCGCGATGCCAGGCCGGCCTTGTCGAGGTTTTCGCATATGGCCCCGTAGACCGCCGCCGCAGTGGCGAAATAGGCGATCAGTGGCTGCCCTTCACCGGCCTGCTCGGCCAGGGCCTGGTAGCCTTCGGGCTGGACAAAGTCCAGGTGCAGGTAGCTCAGGCGGTCGAGAAACCGTTGCAGGGCCTGGGGTTCGATATCGGCAGCCGGCACGAAGCGGCGCAACTGGGCTTCGATGTTCGCCAGGTGCTGCTCGGGGGTGCCAGCTTCGCGGGCCAGGGCCAGCAGCCGGGTGTCGGAATGCAGCAGGCCGGCGCGGTCCAGCTCGTAGAGGGCAGGAAACAGCTTGCGCAACGCCAGGTCGCCAAGGGCGCCAAAGAGGGCGAATGTGCAAGGTTCTACACTGATAGCAACCATGATGTTGGTTCTTTTATTAAAGTTGGCCTAGAAATACCGTTTTCGATGACAATTTTCAAGCGCGATGTAGTAAAAATAACAACATCTCGTACAGCGATTACAGACAAGTGGTATGACAATCCCACCATCAGTACGATAGACAACCGTGCAAAAAGCCGACTGTTCCCTCAGCCGGCCGTCTTTCCGACCCAAGGACATCCCATGGACCGTGTGCGAAACCTCCTGGAACAGATCCAGGGACGCCTCGACGAGCTGAACAAGGCCGAACGCAAAGTCGCCGAAGTCATCCTCCTCAACCCGCAGCAGGCCACCCGTTTCAGCATTGCCGCCCTGGCCCAGGCGGCCAAGGTCAGCGAACCGACCGTCAACCGCTTCTGCCGCTCGTTCGGCGTCAGCGGCTACCCCGAGCTCAAGCTGCAACTGGCGCAGAGCCTGGCCAGCGGCGCGGCCTACGTAAGCCGCGCGGTGGAAGCCGACGACGATCCTGCCGCCTACACCCAGAAGATCTTCGCCAGCGCCATCGCATCGCTCGACAGCGCCTGCCAGCAGATCGACCCGCAGCAGGTCAGCCGCGCCGTGGACATGATGATCCAGGCCCGGCAGATCCATTTCTTCGGCCTGGGCGCCTCGGCGCCGGTGGCCATGGACGCCCAGCACAAGTTCTTCCGCTTCAACCTGGCGGTGTCGGCACACCCCGACGTGCTGATGCAGCGCATGCTGGCATCGGTCGCGCACACCGGCGATCTGTTCGTGATCATTTCCTACACCGGGCGCACCCGCGAACTGGTCGAAGTGGCGAAACAGGCCAGGGAAAACGGCGCCTCGGTGCTGGGTATCACTGCCGCCGGTTCACCCCTGGCCAAGGCCTGCAGCATGAGCCTGCACCTGCCGCTGCCGGAGGACACCGACATCTACATGCCGATGACCTCGCGGATCATCCAGTTGACGGTGCTCGATGTGCTGGCCACCGGCATGACCCTGCGCCGCGGCTCGGATTTCCAGCCACACCTGCGCAAGATCAAGGAAAGCCTCAACGCCAGCCGCTACCCCGCCGAAGACAGCTGACTCAACTGAGCCGATGCGCCTGCAGCCGCAACTGCGCGCGCTGCCCGGGCGCCAGGCTCAATCCTTCGCCGCTGCCACTGGCAGCCTCGACGCAGACGAACCCCTGGCTCTCGCGCCCGCTCACCCCCATCAATGGGCGATTGCCAGGGTGCCAGACCACCGTGTCGTCGCTGTCGCTGGTGTCGATGCACAGTTCGCGCGCCCAGGCCGAGTCATGCAACTGCACCTTCGGCGTGCCCGGGTAGACCTTCTGGCACCCCCCTTTGAGCGTGAGCACGCCATCTTCACGGCATGCCTGTCGGTTGAGGCGGTCGTAGCCGTCGATATCCTCCAGGCCCGACAAAGCGATCTGCGACACATCGCTGATGCGCCAGAACGCCAGCAATGCGTGGCTCAGCTGGCAGGGTTCGCTGTCCTGGTGCTCGGTGCACAGGCGCAGTTCCATGCTCGAGCCCAGCCGGGCGTGCAAGTCGACCTGCCAGTCGCACAGGTCCAGACGCCACTTGAGCGTGACGCCCTCCTCGTCTTCGCGGCTGTCGAGCAGCTTCCAGTCCAGCAAGCGCCCCCAGCCATGAGCCGGCCACAGGTCCTCGCTGGGATGACGGCCATACCAGGGCCAGCACACCGGCACGCCGCCACGGATCGCACCGACCTGTGGCCATTGTTCGGCGCACCACAGCCAGGGTTTCTCGCCGGTCGGCTGAAAGTGCAGCAATTGTGCGCCCTGGCGGCTGAACACCGCCTGGCAGCATGGGTGATCGATGATCAGGACATCGCGCTGCTGGTGACGCTCCCACTCGAAAACCGGCCGTGGCCGTTGCGAAGTGAAAAAGCGATGGAGCGGATGTTCAGACATGTTCAGAAAGCTCTTGTTGTTTGAGATAGCGCTGTCTTTACCCAAGCCCGAGATCCACTGCAGAACAGTGGATCTCGGGGTGTGGGGGTGGATGGCGTAAATTTACAACAATTTTTCTTAGAATGACGACTGAATCTTCAAGCCTGCGACCAACGCGTTGTCGACATCGTCCACACCGCCCGGGCTCTTGATGTACTGCAGGTTCGGGCGCACGGTCAGCCAGTTGGTGACGTGGAAGCCGTAGTACAGCTCGGCGTTGTACTCGGTGCGCTGCAGTGGCACGAAGCCCGGATTGTCGTAGTCGTCGATACCGCTCTGGGCGTTGAGCAGTTCGGCGCGCTTCTTCACGTCGTCGTTGACGTGGATGCGCGCGATGCCGAAGCCGATATCATCCTTGGGCCGTGCATCGAACGCGCCCTTGTAGACCATCCCCACCTGCTGGTAGTTGTCCACCACGTTGGTGGCCTTGTCGTGCACGGTGAAGTTGGCGAACAGGCTCAGGCCGCGGTTGGCATCGCCGTTGTGCGCGGTGACCTGCTGCTGGGCCACGACCCACCAGCCATGCTTGCTCGAGTGCGACTTGAAGGCTTGGCCAGTCAACGCCTGCGGGTTGCCGTTGATGTCGTCGTAGACGTCGTCGGCCTTGGCGGTGCTGTAGTAGTAGCCCAGGCGGTATTCGCCCGGCAGGCCGTTGACCTTCGGCGACCAGACCATTTCCACCGGCAGGATCGCGCCCTTGGTCCCGCTGCCACTGAGCTTGAAGCCGTTGCCGGTCTCGAGGTTGGACGGGTTCTGCTCATAGGCACCGACCTGGACGAAGAACTCCGGCGTGATGTTGTACTTCACCCGCAGCGCCCACTGGCTGACCGGCCAGTTGTACCAGATGCCGCCCACCCAGTTGCCCACCTGCGAACCGCAGAACGCCAGGTTCTGGAAGTCGCAAGGGAAGCTGTTGAAGTCCTCGCCTTCACCGAAGCGGCCAACCTTCACGTCCAGCGCGCCGTCGAAGTACTTCTGCTTGACCCACATCTGCGTCAGGCGCCAGGTCTGGCCACGGCCCCAGACTTCCTGCACCGAGCTGAACTGCCCGGCGCGCGGGTCGCTGATGCGGTCATTGGACAGGTTGCGTCCGCTACGCTCGGTGATCGCCAGCTTGAACTCCGCATCGTGCCAGCCAAGGATCTTCTGCAGGTCCAGGTGCGCGCCGAGGGCGAACTGATCGCTGTAGCGTGCGGTCTTGTCGTTGTTGTAGCCACCGTGCAGGTTACCGGCCACTTCACCCACGTAGTCGAGAGTGAAGTCGTAGCCTTTTTCCAACAGCTCGGTGCGAGCCCCACCCCAGTCGCCAGTCATCCATTTCGACTCGCTGGAGAAAGCCTCGGCAGCATGCGCGCCATTGCTGCCCACGAGGGCGAGCAGGGTCAGCGAGCCTAGTGCCTTGATACGCTTGCGATGGTCCATCCCTTGTTTCCTCTTTTCTTGTTATCGATGGTTTGCTGCTTCAACGTCCCTTGATACGTGTCACGTTGTCCTTGACTGGCGCGTCCGCTGTCGGCAGGTCCAGGCGCTCGCCGCTGCTCGCGTCGAACAGCAGGACCCGCGCCGGATCGAACTGCAGGTTCAGGCTGTCACCGACATTGCAGGCGACATCCGGCGCCAACCGGCAGCAGACCTTGGTCTGGTTGAGGGTGACGAACACCAGCAGGTCGGGCCCGGTGGGCTCCAGGACCTGCACTTCTGCACGCACCGCCGGCAAGCCGTTGCCTTCGGCGCTACCGAGTGCGATCTGCTCGGGGCGTACGCCGAGGATCACCTCACGGCCGTCCAGCGCTTCGCTGGCCGCGCCCAGGGGCAGTTCGCAGCGGGCCTGGCCGCTGTCGAGCAGGGCGAACAGGCGCCCGTCCTGCTTGCTGATGCGCACGGGGATGAAGTTCATGGGTGGCGAGCCGATGAAGCTGGCGACGAACAGGTTGGCCGGATCGTTGTAGATCTGCTGGGGCGTACCGAACTGCTGGATGATGCCGTCCTTCATCACCGCGACCTTGTCCCCCAGGGTCATGGCCTCGATCTGGTCGTGGGTCACGTACACCGTGGTGGTTTTCAGGCGCTGGTGCATCAGTTTCATTTCGGTGCGCATCTCGACCCGCAGCTTGGCGTCGAGGTTCGACAACGGCTCGTCGAACAGGTAGATCTTCGGCCTGCGCGCCAGCGCCCGGCCCATGGCCACGCGCTGCTGCTGTCCGCCGGAGAGCTGGCCCGGCTTGCGATTGAGCAGGTGCTCGATCTGCAGCAGCTTGGCCACCCGCGCGACTTCCTCGTCGATCGCCGACTGCGGCATCTTGCGGATCTTCAGGCCGAACTCGATGTTCTCGCGCACGCTCATGGTCGGGTACAGCGCATAGGACTGGAACACCATGGCGATGTCACGATCCTTCGGGCTCATGCCGGAAACGTCCTGGTCATCGATCAGGATCGCCCCGCCGGTGATGTTCTCAAGGCCGGCGATGCAGTTCATCAAGGTGGACTTGCCGCAGCCGGAAGGGCCGACCAGGATCAGGAACTCGCCGTCCTTGATCGCCAGCTGGATATCCTTGAGGGTGTCCGGCAAGCCGGTGCCGTAGGTCTTGTTTACATTGCGAAGTTCGAGCGTTGCCATGACTTACCCCTTGACTGCGCCGGCGGTCAGCCCACGCACGAAATACTTGCCTGCGACCACATAGACCAGCAGGGTTGGCAGTGCGGCGATCATTGCCGCGGCCATGTCGACGTTGTATTCCTTGGCACCGGTGCTGGTGTTGACCAGGTTGTTCAGGGCCACGGTGATCGGTTGCGAATCGCCGCTGGAGAACACCACGCCGAACAGGAAGTCGTTCCAGATCTGGGTGAACTGCCAGATCAGGCAGACCATGATGATCGGCGTCGACATCGGCAGGATGATGCGGCGGAAGATGGTGAAGAACCCGGCACCATCTAAGCGTGCAGCCTTGACCAGCGCCTCGGGAATGCTCACGTAGTAGTTGCGGAAGAACAGCGTGGTGAAGGCCAGGCCATAGACCACGTGCACCAGCACCAGCCCCGAGGTGGTGCTGGCCAGGCCCAGCTTGCCGAGGGTGAACGAGGCTGGCAGCAGCACGGTCTGGAATGGCAGGAAGCAGCCGAACAGCAGCAGGCCGAAGAACAGTTGCGAGCCACGGAAGCGCCACATCGACAGCACGTAGCCGTTCAGGGCGCCGATGGCCGTGGAGATCAGCACCGCCGGAACGGTGATCAGGATCGAGTTCCAGAAATACCCACTGACCGTGCCCCAGGCCTTGACCCAGCCAATCGCGGTGAACAGCTCCGGCCAGCTCAAGAGGTTGCCGGTGCTGATGTCTTCCGGGGTCTTGAAGCTGGTCAGCAGCATCACCACCAGCGGCACCAGGTAGAGCAGCACGGCCAGCAGCAGCACGGCGTGGATGGCGATGCGACCCAGGCTGAGGGCCGGCTTGTCGAGATTAGTGGTCATTGCGCTTGGTCCTCAGCTCGGAATACAGGTAGGGCACGAGGATCGCGAGGATCGCGCCGAGCATCAGGATCGCGCTGGCCGAGCCCATGCCCATCTGCCCGCGGCTGAAGGTGAACGAGTACATGAACATCGCGGGCAGGTCCGAGGAATAGCCAGGGCCACCGGCGGTCATCGCGGCCACCAGGTCGAAGCTCTTGATGGCGATGTGCGAGAGGATCATCAGCGAGCTGAAGAACACCGGGCGCAGGCTCGGCAGCACCACGGTCCAGTAGATGCGCGGCATACTCGCACCGTCGATCTGCGCAGCACGGATGATCGACTGGTCGACGCCGCGCAGCCCGGCAAGGAACATGGCCATGATGAAGCCCGAGGCCTGCCATACCGCGGCGATCACCAGGCAATAGACGACCCGGTCAGGGTCGATCAGCCAGTCCAGGCGAAAGCCCTCCCAGCCCCAGTCGCGCAGCAGCTTGTCCAGGCCCATGCCCGGGTTGAGCAGCCACTTCCAGGCGGTGCCGGTCACGATCATCGACAGTGCCATGGGGTACAGGTAGATGGTGCGGATCACCCCTTCGCGGCGGATACGCTGGTCGAGGAACACCGCCAGCAGCACGCCGATCACCAAGGTGATGCCGATGAACATTCCGCCGAAGACCAGCAGGTTCTTGCTCGCCACCCACCAGCGGTCGTTGTCGAACAGCCGCGCGTACTGGGCCAGGCCCGCCCACTTGTAGGTGGGCAGGAAGGTCGAGGTGGTGAACGACAGGACGAAGGTCCACAGGATGTAGCCGTAGAAGCCCACCAGCACGATGAACATGCTCGGCGCCAGTACCAGTTTCGGTAACCAGCGCTGGAGCGCGTCCAGGGGTGAGGCCCGCAGTTGGGCGGTGGTCGTAGTCATGATTTCAGATACCGGAACGAGGGCGGTGCTGCGCACCGCATCGCGGGACAAGCCCGCTCCCACAAAGATCTGGCCCACCCACAGGTTCAGCGCATGGCGCCAAACCTGTGGGAGCGGGCTTGTCCCGCGATTGG
>NZ_JABWRO010000014.1:0-61815 GCF_014268985.1 Pseudomonas sp. RW10S2
GGGGGGGGGGGGGGGCCTTTTTTGTTGGTAACGTGGGGCGTCAGGAGCATCAAGGCTTGCGCGCGCTCTCCAGTTGCATCAGGTAGCTGGTGCCCCCGAGCTGGCTCATCTGCCGTCGAATCCACCCCGCCCGGCTGGCGACATAGGTACTCGGGCGGCTGGCGCTCCACTTGAGCGGGCTGGGCAGCACTGCCGCAAGCTGGCTGGCCTGCTGGCGCGTGAGGCGGCTGGCGTCGACGCCGAAGTGATAGCGCGCCGCTGCCTGGGCGCCGAATACGCCCGGGCCCCATTCGGCGCTGTTTAGATAGACCTCGAGGATTCGCTCTTTCGACCAGAACAGCTCCATCAGGCCGGTGAACCAGGCTTCCAGACCTTTGCGAAACCAGCTGCGCCCGGACCACAGGAACAGGTTCTTCGCCACTTGCTGGGAGAGTGTGCTGGCGCCGCGGATACTGCCGCCGCGCTCGTTATGGGCCAGCGCGGCCTGGATCGCGGGGATGTCGAACCCCCAGTGGCTGGCGAAACGCTGGTCCTCGCCCGCGATGACGGCTACCTTGAGGTCATCGGAGATCTCATCCCAGGGCGTCCAGTCGCGCTGCAGGTCGATCGGCTCACCACTGAACCAGGACTGCACCTTGCGTTCGACCATCAGCGCGGTGCCCGGTGGCGGCACCCAGCGCAGCACCAGCACCAGCACGATGCTGCCGGCGGCGAACCAGAGCAGGGCGCGGGCGAGACGGCGGATCAGGGATGACAGCATGTCGATAGCTTGGCCGGACCGATGGAACGGGCCATTATACAGACCCGTCTCGAGGAGTCGTCCCATGCTTCGCAGCTTCCTGATGCTCGCCGCGTTCTTTGGCTTTACGGGTGTGGCCCTGGGCGCTTTCGCCGCACACGGCCTGAAGAACCGTCTTACCGCCGATTACCTGGCAATCTTCCACACCGGCGTTACGTATCAACTGGTCCATGCCCTGGCGATCCTGGCGGTCGCGCTGCTTTCGGTGCACTTGCCGGGCCGCCTGGTCGGCTGGGCGGGTGGGCTGTTCGCGGTCGGTATCCTGCTGTTTTCCGGCAGCCTTTACGTATTGACCCTCACTGGGCTGGGCAAGCTTGGCATCATCACCCCCATCGGCGGCCTGTGCTTCCTCGCCGGCTGGCTGTGCCTGGGGTTGGCAGCCTGGCGCCTGGGCTGACCAAGCGGTCGGGAATCGCGACTAATGGCGCGCGTCGCCCTTGGGTTGCAAGGCTGATCGGGGCTAGAATGCGGGCCCCAATGAACGATGGTGGCCGTGCGCATGCGCATTCAACTGAACGGTGAACCTTACGAACTGCCTGCGGGCGAGAGCGTCGCGGCCCTGTTGGGCCGGCTGGAGCTGGTCGGGCGTCGTGTGGCGGTGGAACTGAACCTGGACATCGTGCCGCGCAGCCAGCACGAAAGCACCCTGTTGAACGAGGGTGACCAGGTCGAAGTGGTCCACGCCATCGGCGGCGGTTGAGCGCGCCCCGGCAAGTCACCCGTAAGCCCCGTAACCTTTGCAGAGGAACATCGATGAGCAACGTTCGCAGCGACAAGCCTTTCGTCCTGGCCGGGCGCACTTTCCAGTCGCGCCTGCTGGTGGGTACCGGCAAATACCGTGACATGGAAGAAACCCGCCTGGCCACCGAGGCCTCGGGTGCCGAGATCGTCACCGTAGCCGTGCGCCGCACCAACCTCGGCCAGAATGCGGGCGAGCCGAACCTGCTCGACGTGTTGTCGCCCGACAAGTACACCATCCTGCCGAACACCGCAGGCTGCTTCGATGCCGTTGAAGCGGTGCGTACCTGCCGCCTGGCCCGTGAGCTGCTCGAAGGGCACAAGTCCCACGAGAGCCGTACCCTGGTGAAGCTGGAAGTGCTGGCCGACCAGAAAACCCTGTTCCCCAACGTCATCGAAACCCTCAAGGCCGCCGAAGTGCTGGTCAAGGAAGGTTTCGACGTGATGGTCTACACCAGCGATGATCCGATCATCGCCCGTCAGCTGGCCGAAGCCGGCTGCATCGCGGTGATGCCACTAGCTGGCCTGATCGGCACCGGTCTCGGGATCTGCAACCCGTACAACCTGCAGATCATCCTCGAAGAATCGAAAGTACCGGTGCTGGTCGATGCCGGCGTGGGTACCGCCTCCGACGCCACCATCGCCATGGAAATGGGCTGCGAAGCGGTGCTGATGAACTCGGCAATCGCCCACGCGCAGCAACCGGTGCTGATGGCCGAGGCCATGAAGCACGCGATCCTTGCCGGCCGCATGGCGTACCTCGCCGGGCGCATGCCTAAGAAACTCTATGCCAGCGCGTCCTCGCCGCTGGAAGGTCTGATCAAGTAAGAGCCCCCGATGACTGAATCGCAAGAAACGCCGATCACTGCCGACGGCGAAGAGCGCCCGCACCGCCGCATCAAGAGCTTCGTGATGCGTGCAGGCCGCATGACCGAAGGCCAGCAACGCGGCCTGGACCAGGGCGGCCCCCTGTTCATTCTGCCGTTGGCCGAGAGCCCGGTAGACTACGACCAGGTGTTCGGGCGCTCGGCGCCGCGCACCCTGGAGATCGGCTTCGGCATGGGCCACTCGCTGCTGGAGATGGCCGCTGCTTCGCCTGAGCTGGACTTCATCGGCGTGGAAGTGCACCGCCCAGGTGTTGGTGCGCTGCTCAACGGCGTGCTGACCCAAGGGCTGAAGAACCTGCGGGTGTACGACTGCGATGCCATCGAGGTGCTCAACCGCTGTGTCGCCGACAACAGCCTCGACCGCCTGATGCTGTTCTTCCCCGATCCTTGGCACAAGGCGCGACACCACAAGCGCCGCATCGTCCAGCCCGAGTTCGCCGAGCTGGTACGGCGCAAGCTCAAGGTGGGCGGCGTGTTCCATATGGCCACCGACTGGGAACCCTATGCCGAGCACATGCTGGAGGTGATGAAGGTCGCGCCGGGCTATCGCAACCAGGCGGCGGATGGTGCTTACGTGCCACGCCCCGAGGAGCGTCCGATCACCAAGTTCGAGCGCCGCGGCGAGCGGCTCGGGCACGGGGTCTGGGACCTCAAGTTCGAGAAGCTGGACTGAAAAAAACGCCCTGGAAAGGGCGTTTTTTCATTTTGCGGCCTGTTACCCGCGGCGGTCGGCTACCACCCCGATGAGTACCAGCACCACCAGCAGCACTGGCGCCAACGCATAGTTGTTGAATTGCGCCAGCGCCTTCACCACCCAGGGCGTGGCATAGATCAGCGCCGCACCGCTGCCGATCATCACCAGCAGCGCCATGAACGGCACGCGCAGGGCACCGGCGAGGCCGCCCAGGCGCTGGTCGACCCAGCCCTTGAGGTCGGTGCCGAACAACACCAGCAAGCACCCTACGAGTGCCAGGGAAATCTCCGAGAGGTTGCTGCGGCTCCAGCGGGAAACGGTCGAGAGCAGGTCAAGTACCAGGTCCATGGGTCATCCTTAATTCAAGAAGTACTGCAGCAGGTCGTTGAGGAACAACTGGCCCCGCGGTGTGGCCGCCAGTCGATCGGGTTCGACCTGCAGAAGGCCCTTTTGTTCGGCCCCACGGCGAGCTTCTGCCAACCGTGCCAGCGGCAGGCCGGTGCGTCGGGTGAACAGCTCGGCCTCCACGCCATCGGTCAGGCGCAGGGCATTCATCAGGAATTCGAACGGTAGCTCATCGGCGGGCAGCAGCTTCTCGCCCGCTTTGAAGGGCTTCGCCGGGTTGAGGTAGTCCTTGGGCAGGCGGGTCTTCCAGGTGCGCAGGATACGCCCGTCCGGGAACGACAGCTTGCCGTGCGCCCCCGCGCCGATGCCGATGAAATCGCCGAAGCGCCAATAGTTGAGATTGTGCCGTGCGGCGCGTCCTGGCTGGGCGTAGGCCGAAACTTCGTACTGGCGATAGCCGTGGTCGGCCATCAGCGTCTGGCCGGCTTCCTGGATGTCCCAGAGGATGTCGTCCTCGGGCAGTTCGGGCGGCTGGTTCCAGAATACGGTGTTCGGTTCCAGGGTGAGCTGGTACCACGACAAGTGCGTAGGCGCGAGTGCGATGGCCTGGCGCAGGTCACCCAGCGCTTCGTCCAGCGACTGGTCCGGCAGGCCGTGCATCAGGTCCAGGTTGAAGTTGTCGAAACCTGCCGCGCGGGCCATGTCTGCCGCGCGCACGGCTTCATCGCCGTTGTGGATACGCCCGAGTTTTTCCAGCTTGGCCGGCTGGAAGCTCTGCACACCGATGGACAGACGGTTGATGCCGGTCTGGCGGTAGGCCTTGAACTTGTTCTGCTCGAAGGTGCCGGGGTTGGCTTCGAGGGTGATCTCGATCTCCGGGGCGAACGGGATACGTTGCTCGATACCGCGCAGCAGGCGACCCAGCGAGGCGGCACTGAACAGGCTGGGCGTGCCGCCGCCGAAGAAGATCGTGCTGATCGGGCGGCCCTGCACCGCGGGCAGTTCCTGGTCCAGGTCGGCGAGCAGCGCGTCGATGTAGTCGTCTTCGGGCAGCGTCGGGCCGGCCTGGTGCGAGTTGAAGTCGCAATAGGGGCACTTGCGCACACACCAGGGAATGTGGATGTACAGCGACAGCGGCGGGAGTTCTGGAAGGATCAGACCCGCCGGCTGCAGGGACGGCTGTTCGGTCATGCCAGGCCCAGACGCTGACGCAGCAGGGCCATGGCGCGGGCGCGATGGCTGAGCTGGTTCTTCTCGAGCGGTGCGAGGTCGGCGCTGGAGCAGTTGCGCTCCGGCACCCAGAACAATGGGTCATAGCCGAAGCCATGCTCGCCGCTGGCCTCGAACAGGATGCTGCCGTGCCACAGGCCTTCGCAGAGGATCGGCAGAGGGTCGTCGGCATGGCGTACCAGGGCCAGGACGCAGACGAACTGCGCGCCACGCTGCCCCTCGGGCACATCCTTCAGGGCGTCGAGCAGCTTGGCGTTGTTCGCCGCATCACCCTTGCCGTCGGCGTAGCGGGCCGAGTAGATGCCCGGTGCGCCGCCCAGGAAGTCCACCGCCAGGCCCGAGTCGTCGGCCAGTGCCGGCAGGCCGGAGAGGCGCGCGGCATTGCGAGCCTTGAGGATGGCGTTCTCGACGAATGACAAGCCGGTCTCCTCCGGCTCGACCTGGCTGAATTCGCCGATCGAGCGCAGTTGCACGGAACCGCCAAGCATGGCCTGGAGTTCTTTCAGTTTGCCGGCATTGTGGCTGGCCAATACGAGTTGCTGGAAATTCATCATTCGCCTGGGAACACTTCCTGGTTGAAGCTGAGTGTGTGGCTGACGCCGCCGGTTTCGATGTTGAGGTCGAAGGTCAGGGTTTCAGCCTGTGCGATCTTGAACTGGGCAATGTAGTACACCGCCCCCTGGTCGGTGATCTGCCTGAACGACAGCGGGCTGCTGCGGCCGGTGAGGTCCTTGACCGTGCCGCTGACCACCGCCGTGCCAGGCTTGCCGGCCTTGAGCACGGCGATGTTGAGCACGCCCTGGTTCTTGCTGCGGACAAGGCCGGTGGCTGCGGCGATGTCCGGCTGCAGCATGCTCGAGGTGAAGGCGCTGTAGTGCACCGTGACGTCGCCGAAGTCCTGCTTGCGCTCGGGACGGGCGGCATCGGCAGCCAGCACTGGCCATGCCAGGCACAGGCTGATCAGCAAAAGTGCGAGACGACGCATGGTGCCATTCCTCCGATAGGTGGATCAGACCGCGACCTGATGCTCTTGCAGCCCAGGACTGCTGACCCGATAGATGCCGATCTCTCCCAGAAGATTAGGCCAAAGCCGGCCGCCCCACCCGTTGCGGTGCAGATGGTCGACAGCGAGGCGGTCGAGCACCTTGGCGTTGCGCTCGCGGCACAGGTTCTCGAAGTCTTCGAAGGTGCAGAAGTGGATGTTCGGGGTGTTGTACCAGGTGTATGGCATGAAGTCCGACACCGGCATGCGCCCCTTGGTGGCCAGGTACCAGCGGCAGCGCCAGTGGCCGAAGTTGGGGAAGGTGATGATGCACTGGCGACCGACCCGCAGCATTTCGTCGAGAATGCGGTCGGGGTACTCCACCGCCTGCAGGGCCTGGGTCATGACCACCACGTCGAAGCTGTTGCTGGCAAAGTTGCCCAGGCCTTTGTCCAGGTCTTGTTCGATGACGTTGACGCCCTTGCTCACGCACTCGGCGATGTTGTCGGCGTCGATTTCCAGGCCATAGCCGGTGACGTTCTTGCGATCACGCAGCGAGGCCAGCAGTTCGCCGTTACCGCAGCCCAGGTCGAGTACCCGGCTGCCGGCGGGGATCCAGTCGTGGATGATTTCCAGGTCGGCTCTCATGCGGTCCTCAGAGGGTGATGCGGTTCATGTAGTTCGCGAAACCCTGCATGTAGCGCGGGGTCGGGATGAGGAAGGCGTCGTGGCCGTAGGGCGAGTCGATGTCCAGGTAGCAGACGTTCTTGCGCGCAGCCATCAGGGCATCGACGATCTCGCGCGAGCGGGCTGGCGAGAAGCGCCAGTCGGTGGTGAACGACATGATGCAGTAATGCGCCGTGACATGCGCCAGTGTGGCGGCCAGGTCGCCATCGTGGGCGGCGGCCGGGTCGAAGTAGTCCAGCGCCTTGGTCATCAGCAGGTAGGTGTTGGCGTCGAAGCGGCCCGAAAACTCCTCGCCCTGATAGCGCAGGTAGCTCTCGACCTGGAACTCGACGCTGTGGAAGTCGTAGTTGAGCTTGTCGCTCTTGAGCTCGCGGCCGAATTTCTCGCCCATCGAATCGTCGGACAGGTAGGTGATGTGCCCGACCATGCGCGCCAGCATCAGCCCGCGCTTGGGGATCACGCCCTGGTCCTGGAACGAGCCGCCGTGGAACTCGGGGTCGGTGAGGATAGCCTGGCGTGCCACTTCGTTGAAGGCGATGTTCTGTGCCGACAGCTTGGGTGCCGAGGCGATGTCCACGCAATGGCGTACGCGATCGGGGTAGGTGATGGTCCACTGCAGCGCTTGCATGCCGCCGAGGCTGCCGCCGACGATGGCGGCCCAGGTCTGGATGCCGAGGCGGTCGGCCAGGCGGGCCTGGCTGTGTACCCAGTCTTCCACGGTCAGCACCGGGAAGTCCGCGCCATAGGGCTTGCCGGTGGCCGGGTTGATGCTGCTCGGGCCGGTGCTGCCATTGCAGCCGCCCAGGTTGTTCAGGCTGACCACGAAGAAACGATTGGTATCGATCGGCTTGCCCGGGCCGATGCAGCTGTCCCACCAGCCCGGCTTGCGGTCGGTGTCGGCATGGTAGCCGGCGGCGTGGTGGTGACCGGACAGTGCGTGGCAGATCAGCACGGCATTGCTGGCGCTGGCGTTGAGCTGGCCATAGGTTTCGTAGATGAGTTCGTACGAGGCCAGGGCGCGGCCACAGGCCAGGGCCAGCGGTTCATCGAACCGGGCGATCTGGGGGGTTACCAGACCGACGGAATCTTCGGGAAAGACAGTGGACATCGACCCTGCTCACGCTTGACGGAGGCGTAAGTCTAAAGAGCGCTACCCCCAGCGGCAAGCAAAGGCTGCCGCTGGATGGCGCGGTGGGTCAGATCATCCGCCACAGCTCTCGCGGCATGCCGGCATAGGCAGCCAGTTGTGGCATCAGGAACGACTGGATCACCTGGATGGCGATGAAGGCGAAGATCGGCGAAATATCCATGCCGCCGAGGTTGGGCACCAGGCGACGGAACGGCGCCAGCACCGGCTCGCTGATCTGGTAGGCCAGTTCGGCGGCGGGATTGTGGCTGTTCGGCGCGACCCAGGAGACGATCACCATGACGATCATCGCGACCCAGAAAATCTTCAGGAACAGCGAGGTGATGCCGAGAATTGCCCACATCAGCAGGTGCAGGATGTCGCCGAAGGTGCCGTAGGTGACCATCAGCACGAAGGCCATCAGCAGTGCCTGGATCACGATCGCCAGCAGCAGCGAAGAGGTGTCCAGGCCAGCGATGCTGGGAATGACCCGGCGGATCGGCTTGAGCAGCGGCTGGGTGGCGCGCACGGCGAACTGGCTCAGCGGGTTGTAGAAGTCGGCCTTGACCAGTTGCAGCACGAAGCGCAGCAGGACGATCACCAGGTACAGGCTGACCAGGGTTTGCACCACGAAGATCGCGGCGCCGGACAATGCATTCATCGACAGCTCCTTATTTGCCCAATTGTTCGGCCAGCTCGGCGGAGCGCGTGGCCGCAGCCTGCAGCGCCTGCTCGACGATGGCCTCGAAACCGTTGGCCTGGAACGACTTGATCGCCGCTTCGGTGGTCCCGGCTGGAGAGGTGACGCGACGGCGCAGCTCGGCGGCATCGACATCGCTGGAAACCGCCATGTGCGCGGCGCCCAGGGCCGTTTGCAGGGTCAGTTGCGAGGCGGTTTCACGCGGCAGGCCGAGCTTTTCGCCCGCAGCGGTCATGGCCTCGATCAGCAGGAAGAAATACGCGGGGCCGCTGCCGGAGACCGCGGTCACGGCGTCCAGTTGCTGTTCCTGTTCCAGCCACAGGGCGGTGCCGACCGCAGTCAGCAGTTGCTCTGCCTGCTGGCGTTGTACGCCGGAGACCTGTGCAGTGGCGTACAAGCCGCTGGCGCCCTGGCGCAGCAGCGATGGCGTGTTGGGCATGCAGCGCACCACCGGGATCTCGCCCAGCCAGCTCTGCAGGCTCTGGCAGGTGATGCCGGCGGCGATGGACACCACCAGTTGGCCGGCCTTGAGGCTTGGCTTCAGGGTTTCGCACACGGCCTTCATGACCTGTGGCTTGACCGCCAGCACGATCACATCCGCGCCATCGATGGCCTGGGCGTTGTTTTCGAAGGTTTCGATGCCGTGCTCGGCATTGATCCGGGCGCGGGTCTCGGCACCCGGGTCGCTGGCGCGGATCTGCGCGGCGTCCAGGCCCTGGGCGCGCAGGCCGCCGATCAGGCTGGCGGCCATGTTGCCGGCGCCGATGAAGGCAATACGAGTCTTGCTCATGTCAGGTCCTTGAAGGAGAGAGTGAGTAAAGCATGGAATCAGGGCTGCCCGTAGTCGCGGGCGCCGAACAGGGCGGTGCCGATACGGACCCAGGTCGCACCCTGGGCGATGGCCGCCTCCAGGTCGTGGCTCATGCCCATGGACAGCGTGTCCAGGCCAAGGCCGAGGCTTTCCTGCAACTGGCGCAGGCAGGCGAAGGCGGCCTCCTGGGTGGCGCGGTCGTCGCTGGGCTCGGGAATCGCCATCAGCCCGCGCAGGCGCAGGTTGGGCAGCTTGGCCACGGCCTGGGCCAGTGCCGGCAGGTCGACCGGGGTGCAGCCGGATTTGCTGTCTTCGCCGCTGACGTTCACCTGCAGGCAGACGTTCAGCGCCGGCAGGCCGCTGGGGCGCTGCTCGCTCAGGCGTTGGGCGATTTTCAGGCGATCCACGCTGTGTACCCAGTCGAAGTGTTCGGCAATGGCCTTGGTCTTGTTCGACTGGATGGGGCCGATGAAGTGCCAGATCAAGGGCAGGTCGCGCAATTCATCCTGCTTGGCCAGGGCTTCCTGCAGGTAGTTCTCGCCGACGTCGCGTACGCCAGCGGCGTGGATTTCGCGAATGGCGCTGGCGGGCTTGGTCTTGCTCACGGCCAGCAGGTGCACGCTGGCGGTGTCGCGTCCGGCGGCTCGGGCCGCGTTGTCGATGCGTTCGCTGATAGCGCGAAGGTTGTCTGCTAGGGTGGACATGGATCGATGCCGGCAGCTCAGTGGTGTGCGGCATTCTACCTGCTTGATGGCCTTTGGGGAGTCTCATGGATGTGACCGACCTGCTGGCCCGGGCCGTGGCGGCGGGGGCTTCGGACCTGCACCTGGCTGCGGGCGAGGCGCCGCTGTGGCGTCTGGACGGCGAATTGCAGCGCCTGGCGTTGCCCGTGCTGCAAAGTGAAATGATCGAGCAAGGCATGGCGGCTTGGCTCGATGCGCCTCATCTGCACCAATGGCTGGCAGGTGACGAAATCGACCTGGCCCTTGATTTGCCTGGGCTTGGGCGTTTTCGTCTGAACCTGTACAGACAGTATCGGGGGCTGGCCGCGAGCTTGCGGCTGATACCTGCACAGGTGCCGACGGTCGAAGAACTCGACCTCACGGAAGTGTTTCGAGCCATTGCCGAGAGCCGTGATGGCCTGGTGCTGGTAGGTGGTCCGACCGGCAGTGGCAAGTCCAGTACCCTGGCTGCGTTGATCGCGCAGCTTGATCGTGAGCGCTCAAACCATATCCTCACATTGGAGGATCCGGTGGAATTCGTACACCGCGCCGAGCGTTGCCTGATCAATCAGCGTGAGATCGGTCGCCATAGCCGTGACTTTGCCCAGGGATTGCGCAGTGCCCTGCGCCAGGATCCGGATGTGATCATGATCGGTGAATTGCGTGACCTGGAAACCATCCGTCTGGCGCTGCGAGCGGCGCAGACCGGGCATCTGGTGCTGGCCACGGTGCATACGCGAACAGCCGCGAGCAGTGTCGATCGTCTGGTGGATGTGTTCGCCGCCGAAGAGAAGCCACTGGTGCGCGCCATGCTGGCCGAGTCGTTGCGTCTGGTGGTGGCGCAGGTGCTGGTGCGGCGGGTGGGCGGCGGTCGCGTGGCGGCGCGGGAGGTATTGGTGGCGACGCCTGCGGTGCGCAACCTGATTCGCGAGGGGCGCGTGGCGCAGTTGCAGTCGGTGATGCAGACCGGTGCGGCGCAGGGGATGGTGACGATGGAAGGGGCGATGCAGGCGCTGGTGGCGCGAGGGGTGATTCAGGGGGCTGGGTGAGGCAAGCCCTACAGATACCTCACCGCTGTTCGTGGGAGCGGGCTTGCCCGCGAAGAGTCCAGTGAGCCCCTGAGTATCCAGATCAGCGCTTGGCCAGGCGCAGCGCCTGTTGCTCCTTGGGCAGCACCCGCTTGGCAACCACGTAGTGCTTCTGCCAGTAAGGCTTCTCGAGGCTGTCGATGCTCACCCGCTTGCCAGTACGCGGCGCGTGGATGAAGCGGTCGTTGCCCAGGTAGATGGCAACGTGATTGACCCGACGGCTCTTGATGTTGAAGAAGATCAGGTCGCCCGGCTTGAGGTCGTCCCGCGCCACCTTGACGCCATGCCCTTGGGCCATGGCATTGGACGTGCGCGGCAGGTCGACATCGGCGACATCGTTGAACGCATACTTGACCAGGCCGCTGCAGTCGAAGCCCTTGCCGGGCGTGCTGCCGCCCCAACGGTAGGGGGTGCCGAGCACATTGACCGCGCGGCTGAGTACTTCGCTGCTCTGCTTGGGCGACATCGCCGCGACCTGGAGCGCGTGGTTCTTGGCGGCATTGGCCGGGCGCGCGCGCAGGCTGACCTGCTTGGCTGGAGCGCGTTTCACGGAAGCATCGGCGTTGGTGGTGTAGCCGGTGAATCCGTTGGGAAGTCGTTGCTCACGGTTGGTGGCGTGGGCGGCCAGGGGTAACAATAGGCAGAGGGTCAGCCATGTCTTGAAGAAAGGCGGCATAGTTGAAGCTCTTTATGGATGTTTATAGGTGTCGGCGCGCAACTTTATAACAGCTTTTTGATCAAATTCTGATCCGTTGGTCGTGTGGCTGGGTACCATACGTCGGGGCAAAACGAAAAAGTCACATTTTTCGTTAGAAAATTTTCGGCTATCCCACGAGGGTTTTGAATGAATACGTATCAACAGGGTGCGCCGCTTCATGACACGCACAGCAAGGTCATCGGGTACCTGTTGTGGATCTTCGGCTTCACCGGCTCGCACCGTTTCTACTACGGCAAGCCGATCACCGGGACCATCTGGTTCTTCACTTTGGGCTTGCTGGGTATCGGCTGGCTGATCGACCTGTTCCTGATCCCGTCCATGGACCGCGAGGCTGACCTGCGGTTCCAGCCAGGGCAGGTGAACTACAGCGTGGCGTGGCTGTTGCTGACGTTCCTGGGTATCTTCGGCATTCACCGGCTCTACCAGGGCAAGTGGATCAGCGCACTGGTCTACCTGTTTACCGGCGGTCTGTTCCTGATTGGCGTGCTGTATGACTTCTGGACCCTCAACACCCAGGTGTCCGAGGTCAACAGCGGGCGGCGCTGACGCCGTTGGAAAAAAGGCCTTGTCGCAGTGCGGCAAGGCCTTTTTCGTTATTGACGGGTCTGTCGCTGCTGCAACAGCAGGTTGTTGAAGCCTGCCCCGGCCAGCTGCTTCTGCGCCACGGTCAACTGCTCGCGGTTGCTGAACGGGCCGACCAGCACGCGGTACCAGGTCTCGTCCTTCACGGTTCCCGATTCCACCTTGACCACCTGGCCGAGCAGGATGATCTGCGCGCGCACCTTGTCGGCGTCAGCCTCCTTGCGGAATGAGCCGGCCTGGAGGAAGAACTGTGTCGTGGCCGCGGGTTTGATCACCGGTGGTGCGGGTGGTGGTGTCTGGCCCAGCAGCGCCGCCTGGGCGCGGGCGGTGTCGATCTTTGCCGCTTCCGCTGGCGTGACCGGCGTGGCGGGCTGTACCGGCTGGGCAGGCACGGGCGGCGTTTTTTCCGGTACCGCCTCGGGCGGCACGATCACTTCCGACTCCGGCAGCAGGGTGTAGAAGTCGTACTTGGGCTTGATCGGCTGCGGCGTGGTCGGCGCGGTGCCTTTGGTCGCCTCGGCGACCTTGGCGGGCTTCTGCTGTTCAGGCTTGGCACGCTTGATGTCGTCGCCGCCGGGCTCGAGCTTCATCAGGAAGACGATGAATGCGCCTACGGTCAGGCCGACCGCCAGCCACACCCAGCCCGGGATCGGCTGTTTGGCGGGTGGCTGGTGACGGCTGGCGCCGCGCTTGGGCGCGGGTTTTTTCTTGGCAGCCAACTTACATGCGCTCCAGGGTTTCCAGGCCGAGCAGCTCCAGGCCCTGCTTGAGGGTGCGGCCGGTCAGCGCGGCGAGGCGCAGGCGGCTCTGCTGCTGTTCGGCGGTTTCGGCGGCGAGGATCGGGCAGTTCTCGTAGAAGCTGGAGAACAGGCCGGCCAGGTCGTAGAGGTAGCTGCATAGCACGTGTGGGGTGCCTTTTTCGGCGACGTTGTTCAGCGTTTCGCCGAACTGCGCCAGGCGAGCGGCCAGGTCCTGCTCGTGGGCAGCCTGCAGCACGATGTCGCCCTCGACTTCGTCGAAACCCTTGCCCAGCTTGCGGAACACACCGGCCACGCGGGTGTAGGCGTAGAGCAGGTACGGCGCGGTGTTGCCGTCGAAGTTGAGCATCAGTTCGAAGTTGAAGCTGTAGTCGCTGGTCCGGTGCTTGGAGAGGTCGGCGTACTTCACCGCGCCGATCCCGACCACTTCACCGATATGACGCAATTCGTCTTCGGCCAGGCTCGGGTTCTTTTCCTTGACCAGCGCGTAGGCGCGTTCCTTGGCTTCGCTCAGCAGGTCGATCAGCTTCACGGTGCCGCCGTCGCGGGTCTTGAACGGGCGACCGTCGGCGCCGTTCATGGTGCCGAAGCCCATGTGCTCCATTTTCATCGGGTGCCCGACGAAGCCTGCGCGACGCGCCACTTCGAACACCTGGTTGAAGTGCAGCGCCTGGCGTTGGTCGACGAAGTACAGGGCGCGATCGGCCTTGAGCACATTACTGCGGTAGCGCACCGCGGCCAGGTCGGTGGTGGCGTAGAGATAGCCGCCGTCGGCCTTCTGCACGATCACCGGCAGGGGTTCGCCTTCGGTGTTCTTGAATTCTTCCAGGAATACGCACTGCGCGCCCTGGCTTTCGACCAGCAGGCCCTTGGCCTTGAGGTCGGCCACCACGTTGGCGAGGTCGGCGTTATAGGCGCTTTCGCCCATCACGTCGGCCATGGTCAGCTTGACGTTGAGCAGTTCGTAGGTCTTCTGGCAGTGCGACAGCGAGATATCCTTGAAGCGCGTCCACAGCGCCATGCACTCGGGGTCGCCGGCCTGCAGCTTGACCACCAGCCCACGGGCGCGGTTGGCGAAGTCTTCGGATTCGTCGAAGCGCTTCTTCGCCGCGCGGTAGAAGTTTTCCAGGTCCGACAGCTCGTCGCTGGTGATGGGGTTTTCTTCCAGGTAGGCCAGCAGCATGCCGAACTGGGTGCCCCAGTCGCCCACGTGGTTCTGGCGGATCACTTCGTCGCCGAGGAACTCCAGTACACGCGCAACGCTGTCGCCGATGATGGTCGAGCGCAGGTGGCCGACGTGCATCTCCTTGGCCAGGTTTGGCGCCGACATGTCGATGACCACTTTTTCCGCTGCGCCGGCCTTGCGCACGCCCAGGTGGGCGTCTGCAAGTGCCGCGTTCAGGCGGTTGGCCAGGGCGTCGGTGTTTTGGAAGAAGTTGAGGAAGCCGGGGCCGGCGATCTCGACCTTGCTGATGTCGGCGCTGGCAGGCAGGGCGGCGATCAGCTTGTCGGCCAGGTCGCGCGGCTTCATGCCAGCCGGTTTGGCCAGCATCATGGCGATGTTGCTGGCGAAGTCGCCGTGGGTCTTGTCGCGGGCGTTTTCCACCTGGATCGCTGGCGTCAGGCCTTCAGGCAACACACCTTCGTTGACGAGTTGGGTGAGGGCTTGCTGGATCAGCTGGCGAATGGTGTCTTTCATCGGGTTCTCTTTTCGACCGCAAGCGCGGTGCAGCGCTTCGATGCGCAGGTGGAAAAACGGAACATTATCCGTGGCCGGGGCTTGATTGCCAACCTTTACGGCTCGCGCAGGATTGCGCTGGCTTTCATGGCTTCAGTAGAGATCGACCGGGTCCACATCCAGCGACCAGCGCACCTGCCGCCCCGACGGCATCTGTTCCAACACTAGCAACCAGCTGCTGATCAGTCGATGCAGCGGCGCCCGGGCATTGGCCTGGATCAACAACTGCGCGCGGAAGCGCCCGGCGCGGCGCTCCATGGGGGCTGGTACGGGGCCGAGCAGCTCGATGCCGGTCAAGCCCTGCTCGGCCAGCACGGCCTCTGCGGCGGCGCAGGCCTCGTCGAGAAAGGCTTCCGCCTGCCCGGGCTTGTGCGCTTCGGCGCGCAGCAGGGCCAGGTGCGAGAAGGGCGGCAGGCCAGCGGCGCGCCGCTCGCTCAGGGCCTGCTCGGCGAAGGCGAAATAGCCCTGCTCGGTCAGTTGCACCAGCAGTGGATGCTCGGCCAGGTGGGTCTGCACGATCACCTTGCCAGGCTCCTCGGCCCGCCCGGCACGGCCGGCGACCTGAACGATCAGTTGCGCCATGCGCTCGCTGGCGCGGAAATCACCCGAGAACAGTCCGCCATCGGCATCGAGAATGGCCACGAGGGTTACCCGCGGAAAGTGATGCCCCTTCGCGAGCATCTGTGTGCCGACCAGAATGCTCGGCTGGCCGCGCTGGATGGTGGTGAACAAATGATGCATGGCGTCCTTGCGCGACGTGCTGTCGCGGTCCACGCGCAGGACGGGGTAATCGGGGAACAGGGTTTTCAGGCGCTCTTCGGCGCGCTCGGTGCCGGCACCGACTGGGCGCAGGTCGACGTGGGCGCATTGCGGGCATTGCAGGGGCAGGCGTTCGTCATAACCACAGTGGTGGCAGCGCAGTACGCCGGAGCGCTGATGCACGGTCATGCGTGCATCGCAGCGCGGGCATTCCGACAGCCAGCCACAGTCGTGGCACAGCAGGGTCGGGGCGAAGCCGCGGCGGTTGAGGAACACCAGCACTTGCTGGCCGGCTGCCAGGGTCTGGCCGATGGCCTGCTGCAGCGGGCCACTGATGCCGCTGTCCAGCGGCAGGCTGCGCACGTCCAGGCGCATGAAGCGTGGCGGGCGGGCGCCGCCGGCCCGCTGGTTCATGCGCAGCAGGCCGTAGCGCCCGCTGTGGGCGTTGTGCAGGCTTTCCAGCGAAGGTGTCGCCGACCCCAGCAGGATCGGGATGTTCTCCTGGTGTGCGCGAACCACGGCCAGGTCGCGGGCGTGATAGCGCAGCCCTTCCTGCTGTTTGTAGGAGCCGTCGTGCTCTTCGTCGATGATGATCAGGCCCGGGTTCTTCATGGGCGTGAACAGTGCCGAACGTGTGCCGATGATGATGTCGGCCTCGCCATCGCGGGCCGCCAGCCAGGCGTCCAGGCGCTCGCGGTCGTTGACCGCCGAGTGCAGCAGGGCGATGCGGGCATTGAAGCGCTGCTCGAAGCGCGCCAGGGTCTGCGGGCCGAGGTTGATTTCGGGGATCAGGATCAGCGCCTGCTTTCCGGCTTCCAGGGTTTCGCGAATCAGCTGCAGGTAGACCTCGGTCTTGCCGCTGCCGGTGACACCGGCCAGCAGGAAGGCATGGAAGCTGCCGAAGCCTGCACGTACGGCCTGGAAGGCGGCGCTCTGCTCGTCGTTGAGCGGCAGTTCCGGCTGGGCCAGCCAGCGGTCATGGCGTGGTGCCGGCAGATGCCGACGCACCTCGACCTGCACCAGTTCCTTGGCCAGCAGCAGGTCGAGGCTATCCTTGTTCAGGCCGAGTTTGGCCAGCACGCTGTGGGCCACGCCATGAGGGTGCTGGGCGAGGGCCTGCAAGGCCTCTTTCTGGCGCGGCGCGCGGGCGATGCGTGGGTCGTCCAGACGCGCGCCGGGGGTGGCATGCCAGAAGCGCTCCTGGCGAACTTCAGCCGCCTCGCCCTGACGCAGCAGCACCGGCAGCGCCCAGCTCAGGGTGTCGCCCAGGCTGTGCTGATAGTAGTGGGCGGTCCACAGGCACAGCTTGAACAGCGCCGGAGGCAGCGGCGAGACCGGGTCGAGCAACTGGCTCGCCGGCTTGAGCTTGTCGGCAGGTACTTCGCTCTGCTCGCAGACCTCCACCAGTACACCGATCATCTCGCGCCGGCCGAACGGTACGCGGATGCGCATGCCTGGTGTCAGTTGCTGACGTGCCATGGCGGCCGGGGCCCGGTAGTCGAACAGGCGACGCAGGGGCGAGGGCAGGGCAAGGCGCAGGATGACGTCGGACACGCGGCAAGTCTTCGTAGCTGGTCGGGAATCGCACGAGCCTAGCAGACGACGGTCGGTGCAAGCGACAACTTGCGCTGGCCTGAAGGTCTGGTATTATTCGCCGCCTAATTACGTGCGGTATTCAACAATTGGTGTTGGGTGGCGGCACGCAGCTCGAGGAAGTGACCATGAAAGCCGATATTCATCCGAACTACGAAGCAGTTGCTGTCACCTGCAGCTGCGGCAACAAATTCGAAACCCGTTCGACCCTGGGCGACACCCTGGCGATCGACGTTTGCAACCTCTGCCACCCGTTCTACACCGGTAAGCAGAAGGTCCTGGACACCGGTGGTCGCGTACAGAAGTTCGCCGATCGCTTCGGTATGTTCGGTACCAAGAAGTAATCATGCGCACGGCGAGCCCTTCGGGTTTCGCATTGCTGCAAAAGAAGGCGCCCCTCGTGGGCGCCTTTTTTGTGGGCGCAATCTGGCATGTTCCCGCGCAGGCCTTCTGCCCGGTACCCGAGGCGGTGCAGTCGGTGACGGTGCGTCAGGTCGTCGATGGCGATACCGTGCGTCTGGGGGATGGCCGCAGCGTACGGCTGATTGGCATCAATGCACCGGAGATCGGGCGCAAGGGGCGCACCAGCGAACCCTATGCCGAGGCGGCCAGGCGGCGGCTGGAGGCATTGGTGCAGGCCAGTGATGGCCAGGTGGGTCTGGTGCCGGGTGTGGAGCCCAGGGACAAGTACGGGCGCACCTTGGCGCACATCTATGGCCGTAATGGCGACAATCTTGAAGCGCAGCTGCTCAGTGAAGGCTTGGCCTATCGCGTTGCGGTGGCACCCAACGTCCGTCTGGTCGGTTGCCAACAACAGGCCGAGCAGGTCGCGCGCGCGGGTGGCCTCGGGCTCTGGCGGCAGTCGCCGGTCATCGCTGCAGGGCGCCTGAGGCAATCCGGATTCGCCGTGATCGGCGGCAGGGTCAGCGCGATCGATCGCAATCGAGGCGGCGTCTGGCTGGAGCTTGACGAGGCTGTGGTGCTGCAGGTCCCCGCTCGTCTGCAACGCGCCTTCCCCGACAGTTTCTTCGATAATCTCAAGGGGCATCAGGTCGAGGCGCGCGGCTGGGTGCTGGACCGTTCCCGCAAGGGCGGGCTCAAGCCTGGCCAGCGACGCTGGCTGTTGCCACTGACCGATCCGAGCATGTTGGAGCGGATTTCGGGGAAAAAATAGTTGTAGACATTATGATCCTGGATTGTACACACTCAAGGTCGTAAGCCCCGCGGGTTGTAGCGTAAAGTCGTAGGCCAAGGGCCTTGACACATGTGACCGGGCAGTCTTGTCGCTTCCCGGCTCTTTGCGTATCCTCGGCGGTCCGTCAGAACAGTAAACAAGCGGAATGCCCACCATGTCAGACTTGAAAACCGCCGCTCTCGAATATCACGCTCAACCTCGCCCGGGGAAACTGAGCGTCGAACTCTCCAAGCCAACCGCCACCGCCCGTGACCTTGCCCTGGCCTACAGCCCAGGCGTCGCCGAGCCGGTACGCGAAATTGGCCGTGATCCGGAGCTGGCCTACAAATACACCGGCAAGGGCAACCTGGTCGCTGTGATCTCCGACGGTACTGCCATCCTCGGCCTGGGTGACCTCGGCCCGTTGGCCTCCAAGCCAGTCATGGAAGGCAAGGGTGTTCTGTTCAAGCGTTTCGCCGGTATCGACGTGTTCGACATCGAAGTCGAGTCGGAAAGCCCACAGGCTTTCATCGACACCGTTCGCCGCATCTCTATCACCTTCGGTGGCATCAACCTCGAAGACATCAAGGCACCTGAGTGCTTCGAGATCGAGCGCACCCTGATCGAACAGTGCGACATCCCGGTCTTCCACGATGACCAGCACGGCACCGCCATCGTGACGGCGGCCGGCATGATCAACGCCCTGGAAATCGCAGGCAAGAAGCTCGAAGACGCCAAGATCGTCTGCCTGGGTGCCGGCGCTGCCGCCATCTCCTGCATGAAGCTGCTGGTCAGCATGGGTGCCAAGGTCGAGAACATCTACATGATCGACCGTAGCGGCGTGATCCACGCTGGCCGCGACGACCTGAACCAGTACAAGGCGCAGTTCGCCCACGCCACCGACAAGCGCACCCTGGCTGACGCGCTGGAAGGTGCTGACGTGTTCGTTGGCCTGTCCGGCCCGAACCTGCTGAGCCCGGAAGGCCTGAAGTCGATGGCTGCCAACCCGATCGTGTTCGCCTGCTCGAACCCGGATCCGGAAATCGCTCCAGAGCTGGCTCACGCCACTCGCAGCGACGTGATCATGGCCACCGGTCGTTCCGACTACCCGAACCAGGTCAACAACGTACTGGGCTTCCCCTTCATCTTCCGTGGTGCCCTGGACGTTCGCGCCAAGCGCATCAACGAAGAAATGAAGATCGCCGCCGCCGTCGCCCTGAAAGACCTGGCCAAGCTGCCGGTTCCGAAGGAAGTCTGCGAGGCCTACGGCGTCGAAGGTCTGGAGTTCGGTCGTGAGTACATCATTCCGAAGCCACTGGACGCTCGCCTGATCACCGTCGTTTCCGATGCCGTGGCCAAGGCCGCCATCGAATCCGGTGTGGCGACCCTGCCGTATCCGAAGCACTACCCGCTCAAGAGCGTGGATGACGTGTTCAACGGCTGATCCCGTTGTAGCGACATGAAAAAGCCCCGGCTCGCGAGAGTCGGGGCTTTTTATTGGCCGCTGTTCTACAGATGGCCGCTCCACCTGTAGAAGCGGCACAAGGCCGCTGCTACAGGTTCACATCACCACTCAGAACAGATCCATCGGCGCCGCTTCATCGGCCGGCAGCGGGCTGCCCGGTGCTGCACCGTTGCCCAGCTCATCCACCGACGGTGGGGAATCCTCGGCCTTGAACAGCTCGAAGTAGGCGTTTGGCGTGCTTGGCGTCGCCGCGCGACCGCTGACCGGATCCACGCGCAGGCTGAGGATGCCCTCAGGCTCTGCCGGTGCGTGTTCAGGCTTGCCCTTGAGTGCCGGGCCCATGAAGTCCATCCAGATCGGCAGTGCAACGGTGCCGCCATATTCTCGGCGACCAAGTGTTTCAGGCTGGTCGAAACCGACCCAGACCGTGGTCACGTAGTCGGCGTTGTAGCCGGAGAACCAGGCGTCCTTGGATTCGTTGGTGGTGCCGGTCTTGCCCGCGATGTCGCTGCGGCCCAGGGCCAGGGCGCGACGGCCCGTACCACGCTTGATCACATCCTGCAGCATGCTGGTCAGGATGTAGGTGGTACGGCCATCGACGATACGCTCGGCGATGGCCGGCGTTTGCGGTGGCGGGGCGATCTGGCCCAGTGCCGAAGGCGCGGTGCCCGGTTGTGGGAGCGTGGTGATCGGCTCTTCGGGCGCGGCGATGCCGGCCTGGTCCTGGTTGCCCTGGGGGACGCGTGCCGGGTTGGCGGTGAACAGGGTTTCGCCGTTGCGGCTTTCGACGCGCTCGATCAGGTATGGGTTGATCTTGTAGCCGCCGTTGGCAAAGGTGCTCCAGCCGGTGGCGATCTCCATCGGGGTGAGCGTTGCGGTACCCAATGCCAGCGACAGGTTGCGCGGCAGGTCCTGCTTGTTGAAGCCGAACTTGGCAATGTAGTCGATGGTGCGGTCGACCCCCATCGCCTGGAGCAGGCGGATCGAGACCAGGTTGCGCGACTTGTACAGCGCCTCGCGCATGCGAATCGGGCCGAGGAAGGTGTTGGTGTCGTTCTTCGGACGCCAGACCTTGTCGAGGTATTCGTCGACGAACACGATCGGTGCGTCGTTGACCAGGCTGGCGGCGGTGTAGCCGTTGTCCAGCGCAGCGCTATAGACGAAGGGCTTGAAGCTGGAGCCTGGCTGGCGCTTGGCCTGCATGGCGCGGTTGTAGTTGCTCTGCTCGAACGAGAATCCACCGACCAGGGCGCGGATTGCACCGTTGTTCGGGTCAAGCGTGACCAGTGCGCTCTGGGCGCCCGGCACCTGGCTGAACTTGAGCTTGCCGTCGTCCAGGCGTTGCAGGCGCACCAGGTCGCCGATCTGCGCGACGTCGGCCGGCGACTGAGGCGTGCGACCCTGGGCATTGCTGTTGATGAACGGACGGGCCCACTTCATGGTGTCCCAGGCCACGTCTTCGTCCTGGCCACCGCGGGTCATGACTTTCAGGCCGGTCTTGTCCACCTGGGTGACGATGGCCGGTTCCAGGCCGCCGAGGGTGCGTTGCTTGCCCAGTTCCTGCTGCCAGGCGGCGCGGGTCTTGCCTGGGAAGCGCGCTTCGGGACCACGGTAGCCGTGGCGCTCGTCGTATTGGGAGAGGCCGTTGAGGACTGCCTTGTTGGCGATTTCCTGCGTGTCGCTGGGCACGGTCGTGGTGACCCGGAAACCTTCGGTATAGGCATCGCTGCCGTAGCGGCCGACCATTTCGGCGCGGGCCATTTCGGCGACGAACGGCGCATTCACCTCAGGTGTCGGTACGTGATAGCTGGCGTTCAGCGGCTCGGCGAGGGCGGCCTGGTAGCTGGCCTCATCGATCTTGCCGAGTTTGTACATGCGGCCGAGGATCCAGTCGCGGCGCTCCTTGGCGCGCACCGGGTTGGCCAGCGGGTTGAAGCGCGAAGGGGCTTTCGGCAGGCCGGCGATCATCGCCATCTGCGCCAGGCTGACATCGCGGATCGACTTGCCGTAGTACACCTGCGCGGCGGCGTCGATACCGTAGGCGCGGTTGCCCAGGTAGATCTTGTTGACGTACAGCTCGAGGATTTCGTCCTTGGTCAGCTCGCGTTCGATCTGCAGCGCCAGGAGGATCTCGTTGGTCTTGCGCGAGAAGCTGCGCTCGCTGGTGAGGAAGAAGTTCTTCGCCACCTGCATGGTGATGGTGCTGCCGCCGGTCTGGATATGACCGGATTTCACCAACTGGGTCGCGGCGCGCATCAGGCTGCTCGGATCGACCCCGTAGTGATTGAGGAAATTGTCGTCTTCGGCTGACAGAAGCGCCTGGATGAACTGTGGGGGAATTTCCGCAAAACGGATCGGCGAGCGGCGCATTTCGCCAAACTCGGCAATCAGTTTGCCGTCGCTGCTGTACACCCTCAGGGGGATCTGCAACTGGATGCTTCTGAGCGAGTCGACCGAAGGCAGGCTGGGACTAAGATACAGAAACGCACCACTCAGACCGAGCACGAGCGCGCAGATGACGGCGACGAAAGACCACCAGAAGAACTTCAGCAGGCGTATCAAGGCTTTTGGGTGTCCAGGTTGAGAAGTGGAGTGCACGCAGGCCCGGCGGCCGGGGAAAAACGCTGGGCATTATAAGCATTTTCGCCCCGCCGGGTCATCGGTCGGTCGGGGCAAGGGGCGCAATCGCCCCGGATGGCAAGGGTTTGCCACGGTCATGAAAAGGAGCAGCGATGCTTGGACGCTTTGGCAGGGATGCCGGTTCAGTATTGGGGGTGGAAATTGCCTCCGATTCGGTGAGGATTGTTGAATTACAGCGGCGACGAGGGCGCCATGAGCTGACTGCCTGGGCGGTCGAGCCGATCCAGCGGGGCGGTGTCGATACCGAAGTGCAGGCGATGGCCCTGCGTCAGGCGTGGCATCGTTGTGGTAGCCGGTCTAGACGGGTTGCGCTGGCCGTGCCCGGCTCGCAGGTGATCTGCAAGGTGGGCCAGTTGCCCGCCGCGCTGGCGGAGTCCGAACGAGAGGCGCGCCTGCTGGCTGATGCCGAGCGGCTTTTCCCGTTCCCGATTGACGATCTGGCCCTGGACTTTCAGGTGCTTGGTACTTCGCAGCAGGCACCGGACATGCTCGATGTACTGGTCGGGGCCGCTCGCCAGAGCTTCCTGGAGCCTCTGTTGCAGCCATTCGAGGCGGCAGGCCTGGAGGTGGTTGTCGTCGAGCTGGACGGCCTGGCGCTGCGTCGTTTGCAGGCCGTCGAGTACTGTCGGCCACTGCTGCAGGTCGAGGCCGACAGCCTGACCCTGCATGGCTGGCCCGATGGCCCCATGCCTTGGCGCAAGGCGCAGAGGATCGAGCCTGGCGTAGGGACGACAGAATTTCTGACGCGCGTCGAGAGCTTGCTGGAGGGGGATCGCCCCTTCGAGCTGACTGCCGGGTTGATGGTCGGCGGCGGGGCGGCGACGGATGCTTGCGTGCGGTCGCTGGCGCGGCATTTCGGGTTCCCCTGTGAGCAGGTTTGCCCGCAGGGTGTCCACGCGGGTTCGCTGCCAGACCGCTGCAGTGCCCTGGTCCTGCCTCTCAGCCTCGCCCTGGGAGGTGCGCAATGAACCTGCGCCTGAATCTGCTGCCCTGGCGTGAGCGCCAGCGTCTGGTGGCGCTGCGCAACTTCCAGCTGGTGTTTCTGGGCAGTCTGTTCGCAGCTTTTGTCGTGGTCATGCTGGTCGATCGGTTCGCCCATCTGCGCCTGAAGCAGCAAGCCGCTGCCGGTGTGCAGCGTCAGCAGCAGTTGCAGTGGCTGGATGGGCAAGTGGCACGTCTCGAGCAACTGCGCGAGGCGCACGCGGGCCTGCGTAGTCAGGTCGATGCGCTGGGTGGGCTGCGCTCGTCGCAGCACGGCGTGCCGCAGCTGTTGATCGAGATCGAGCTGGCGATGCCGCAAGGGATGCAACTGACCCGCCTGGACGTGCAGGGCGATCGTCTGCAGGTCAATGGACTGGCGGTTTCTGCTGCTGTGCTGGCCCAGTTCATGCGCGACCTGCAGCGCTCGCCTGTACTCCTGGACCTTGAGCTCAAGCACGTCATCGCGCGCGCGGGTGGCGACGCATTTTTACTCGTTGCCCGGGTGGTGGCCTCCTGAGCATGCGCATTGCAGAGGTGCTGGGCTGGCACGAGATGGCCGGGCGCTCGCGTATGTACAGGGGCGCGGTCGTGGCCGCTGGTGTGTTGCTGGTACTGGCCTGCGGCTATCAGCTTCGTCTGCAGGAGGTGCGCGCAGCCTACCGTCAAGGCGTGGCGAGTGAAGTCGAGCAGCGGCGGCTGTTGCAGGCGCGGGAGCAACAGGTCCTGGCGCTGGATGACGCCGAGGCGGCGCTGGACAGCGAGGAGAAGCGGCTGCGGGATGCGCGCTGGCGATTGTCGGGTGGCGAGAGCATGAGCGATCTGCTCGACCAGTTGGCGGTTTCGGGACGCACCTACGGCCTGGTTTTCGAGCGCCTCGACGTGGAAGAAGGCGTCGAGGCGCAGGGTTACCGCCAGGTGCCCTTGCAGATGCAGGTGAGTGGGCGCTATGCCGCCCTGCGTCCCTGGCTGGGCGAGTGGCTGGGGCAGTTGCGCCTGCTGCAGGTGACCCGTTTGCAACTGGAGCCTGCAGCAGACCGGCCGGGGCTATTGCAGCTTCAAGTGTCAGTGCAGGCATTTCATGCCGGCGAGACGCTGCCGGTGCCCGCTTCGCTGGCCGATGAGCCCGCGGGTCCGATCGGTCGGGCGCCGGAGCTGGACCCGTTTGCACCCTGGTCGTCGCGTCGGCATGCGGAGGGGTTGGCGGGGGTGCCACTGGAGCAGTTGGAGATGGTTGGCAGCCTGTCCCGCGCAGGGCAAACCCAGGCGCTGGTGCGCTGGGCCGGGCGTGTTTACCGGGTTGCCAAGGGGGACCGCCTGGGCCGTGAAGAGGGTGAAGTGATACAGGTCGACCAGGATCAGGTCGAGATCAGCGAGCGGCTGTTCAATGGTGGCAAGTGGCAACAGCATTCGAGCTACCTGACGTTAAGCAGGCGCACAGGCGCAAGGAGCGAACGTGAAGAGACTGTTGATCGGCATCATGGCGATGCTGCTGGCGCTACGGGCAATGGCGGAGCCCCTTTACAAAGGTGAGCCGCTTTCGCTGAACTTCCAGGACGTCGAGGTCCGTGCGGTACTGCAGGTGCTAGCCGATTATGCCGGCATCAACCTGGTTGCCAGTGACACGGTGCGGGGCAATGTCACCCTGCGGCTGCACGAGGTGCCTTGGGACCAGGCGCTGGACCTGGTGTTGCGCAGCCGGGGGCTGGCCAGGCGCGAGGAGGGCAACGTGCTATTGGTCGCGCCCGCTGCCGAGCTCGCCGAGCAGTCGCGCGAGGCGCGCATCGACCAGGCACTCGAGGCGCAGTTGCAGCCGCTGCGTCGGGAGTTGCTGCCGATCCATCACGCCGATGCGGCCGACCTGGCGAAACTGTTGCTGGAAAGCCTGGCGGATGACGACCCCGCAGCAGGGCGCGGCAGCTTGAGCGTGGACTCGCGGACCAACACCCTGATCGCCACCCAGTCTGCCGCGCGCCTGGCCGAGTTGCGGCAACTGGTGGCGCACCTGGATGTGCCGGTGCGCCAGGTAATGATCGAGGCCCGGATCGTCGAGGCCAACGTCGATTATGAGAACGTGCTCGGGATTCGCTGGGGAGCAGGGCTGGGTGGTATGCCAGGGCGGCCCGCCGGTGAGCTGTTTGTCGATCTCGGCGCGCAGGGGGCGACCTCTGGCGTAGGAGTGGGGCTGGTGCGTGGCGATGTGCTGCTTGACCTGGAGCTCAGTGCCATGGAGAAAAGCGGCAATGGCGAGATCATCTCCCAGCCCAAGGTGGTCACTGCCGACAAGGAAACCGCGCGGATCCTCAAGGGCACCGAAGTGCCGTACCAGCAGTCGAGCAAGAGCGGTGCAACCTCCGTGGCATTCCGTGAGGCATCGCTGTCACTGGAGGTCACGCCGCAGATCACTCCGGATGGCAAGGTCATCATGGCGGTGCGGGTGACCAAGGACGAGCCGGACTACCTCAATGCCCTCAACGATGTGCCGCCGATCCGCAAGAACGAGGTCAACGCCAAGGTGCGAGTGGCCGATGGCGAGACGATTGTGATTGGTGGCGTGTACTCGACGTCGCATAACAATGTGGTGGACAAGGTGCCATTTCTTGGCGATCTGCCGTATGTTGGACGGCTGTTTCGACGCGATGCATTACAAGAGAAAAAATCTGAGCTGCTGGTCTTCCTGACTCCGCGTATCATGGGTGACCGGGCGATAGCTGTGAGTCGTTGATTCTGTGCGAAATTTGATACTTGTAGGGCCCATGGGCGCCGGTAAGAGCACCATCGGGCGCCTTTTGGCCAAAGAGCTGCGCCTGCTGTTCAAGGATTCCGACAAGGAAATCGAGCTGCGAACCGGCGCCAACATCCCGTGGATCTTCGACAAGGAAGGCGAGCCGGGCTTCCGTGATCGTGAGCAGGCGATGATTGCCGAGCTCTGCGAGCTCGACGGCGTGGTTGTCGCAACCGGTGGCGGCGCGGTGATGCGCGAAGCCAATCGCCAGGCGTTGTACAAGGGCGGGCGTGTCATCTACCTGCATGCTTCGGTGGAACAGCAGGTTGGCCGCACTGCGCGTGATCGCAACCGCCCACTGCTGCGGACCGCCAACCCGGAAGCCACGCTTCGTGCATTGCTGGAAACCCGCGACCCGCTCTATCGCGAGATAGCCGACCTCGTGGTGGAAACCGACGAACGGCCACCGCGCATGGTCGTGCTCGATATTCTCGAGCGTTTGCAGCAGTTGCCGCCCCGCTGAGCCGGGACTATCCTCGGCGACCAACGCCGGGGCGAGGTTGAACGTTACCGCGCTGGCCGCTCAGGCAAGGCCGCGCCAAAGCATATTGTGGGGATACATGCAGACATTGAAGGTCGATCTGGGCGAA
Organism: Pseudomonas sp. RW10S2; assembly: GCF_014268985.1. NCBI lineage: Bacteria > Pseudomonadati > Pseudomonadota > Gammaproteobacteria > Pseudomonadales > Pseudomonadaceae > Pseudomonas > Pseudomonas sp. RW10S2. The sequence continues at coordinate 26,590 of NZ_JABWRO010000014.1, forward strand.
CGTAGCTATCCGATCTACATTGGCGAGGGCCTGCTGGACCAGCCCGAGCTGCTGGCGCCGCACATTGCCGGACGGCAGGTCGCCATCGTCTCCAACGAAACCGTCGCGCCCCTGTATCTCGAGCGGCTGAGCAAGACGCTCGGCGCCTGGTCGGTGCTACCAGTGGTGCTGCCTGACGGCGAAGCCCACAAGAACTGGGAAACCCTTCAGCTGATTTTCGATGCCCTGCTCACGGCCCGCCATGATCGGCGCACCACTGTGGTCGCGCTGGGCGGCGGAGTGATCGGCGACATGGCTGGATTTGCCGCGGCCTGTTACCAGCGAGGTGTCGACTTCATCCAGGTGCCGACCACGCTGCTGTCCCAGGTGGATTCGTCCGTTGGTGGCAAGACCGGCATCAACCACCCGCTGGGCAAGAACATGGTCGGTGCCTTCTATCAGCCCAACGCGGTGCTGATCGACACCACCAGCCTGCGTACCCTGCCACCCCGCGAGCTGTCGGCAGGTCTCGCTGAAGTGATCAAGTACGGCCTGATCTGCGACGAGCCATTCCTCGGCTGGCTGGAAGACAACATGGCGGCGCTGCGCAAGCTCGATTCCGTGGCGCTGACCGAAGCCATCCGCCGCTCCTGTGCGGCGAAGGCGGCGGTGGTGGGCGCCGACGAGCGTGAGTCCGGTGTGCGTGCCACCCTGAACCTCGGCCATACCTTCGGCCATGCCATCGAAACCCACATGGGTTACGGGGTATGGTTGCATGGCGAGGCCGTCGCTGCCGGGACCGTCATGGCCCTGGAGATGTCCATGCGCCTGGGCTGGATCGACCAGTCGGCGCGTGATCGCGGAATTCGCCTGCTGCAGGATGCAGGCTTGCCGGTGGTGCCCCCACAGGAAATGACCCCGGCGCATTTCATGGAACATATGGCGGTCGACAAGAAGGTGCTCGACGGACGCCTGCGCCTGGTGCTGTTGCGCCAGATGGGCGAGGCCGTGATCACCGACGACTATCCGAAAGAGATTCTTCAGGCCACGCTTGCAGCGGATTACCGCGCGATCGTGGCGCAGCTTTGAGGTTGTGACAGCGCGATGACCAGTTTGCATGCCGATGAGGCTTTCCTCGATCACTACCAGTTGAGTCACGATCCGTTCGCGCCTCGGGTGCCCGGGTTCAAGTTCTTCCCTGCCCAGCGCAAGCCGGTGCTGGGCCAACTGCATCACCTGGCGCGTTACAGCCACCTGATGCTGGTGGTGACCGGCCCGTTGGGCAGCGGCAAGACCCTGCTGCGCCAGGCCCTGGTGGCCAGCACCAACAAGCAGTCGGTGCAGAGCGTGGTCGTTTCTGCGCGCGGCGCAAGCGATGCTGCCAGCGTGCTGGGCCAGGTAGCCCAGGCGCTGAACGTCGCGCAGCCGGAAGTGCAGGCGATCCTGTCCCAGGTCGTCCAGTTGGCTCTGACCGGGCAGGAAGTCTATCTGCTGGTGGACGATGCGGAACAACTCGACGAGTCGGCACTCCAAGCGTTGCTGGAGCTGACGGCAGGCGTTCCGGAAGGGCGCCCGCATGTGTTTCTGTTCGGTGAGCCTTCGCTGATTGCCGGGTTGGACGAACTCAGTGTCGAGGAAGAACGCTTCCACATCATCGAGCTTGCCCCCTACAGCGAAGAAGAGACTCGGGAGTATCTGGAGCAGCGTCTGGAAGGTGCTGGCCGGGGCCTTGAGGTGTTCAGCGCCGAACAGATCGCCGATATCCACGAAAACTCCGACGGCTGGCCAGGAAACATCAACCAGGTTGCCCGCGATACCTTGATCGAAGCCATGATCGCTACCCGCAGTACGGAAAAGCGACCATCCATGGGGTTCAAAATGCCTAAGAAACATGTGCTCGCGCTGTCCGCTGTCGTTGTGGTCGCTGTCGCTGCCGCGGTCCTGATGCCCAAGAAAGCCGACAAGGCGCCGACCGACGCGCCAGCTGCCCAGGCCCAGTTGCCACTGGGGCAGTCGGGCAACGGCGGCCCGACCGTCGAATTCTCCGGTTCGTCGCAGCCCATGCCGCTGCCGCTGGTGGGGCAGTCGCAGCCGGTCATGCGTGAGCCGCTGGCCCAGGCCGCAGGCATGGGCGATGGTGACGAGGCTGGCCCTGCCGGTAATACGGCGCTGCAGCCTTCAGCGCCTTCGGCTGCCGTTCCTCCCACCGTCACCACCACTGCGCCGCCCCAAGGTGTCGCTGCTGGCCCTGCACCTGCTCCAGCCCAGCCAGTAGCCAGCGTGCCTGCCCAGCCGGTTGCGCCTGTACAGAAACCTGTCGCAACCCAGCCGGCAAAACCGGTTGCGCCTGCTGCCAAGCCAGCGCCGGCTCCGACCCAGGTGGCCAGCGCCAAGCCCGCAGCCAAGCCTGCCGAGAAACCCGCCGCCGGAGGCGCAGGCAACAGCGGCTGGTACAGCGGCCAGAAGCCGGGCAACTATGTGGTTCAGGTGTTCGGTACCAGCAATGAATCCGCTGCCCAATCGTTCGTCAGGGAGCAGGGTGGCGACTATCGCTACTTCAAGAAAACCCTGCAGGGCAAGCCGCTGTACGTGGTGACCTACGGCAACTTCGGCAGCCGCGATGCCGCAGCTGCGGCAATCAAGAACTTGCCAGCGAAGGTCCAGGCTGGTAAACCTTGGCCTCGTACCGTCGGCAGCGTTCAACAAGAGCTGGCCACGGCCCGCTGATCCTTCCGGGCGGCACCACCCCCGCCGCCCAGTTGCTGAGCGAATCCCGGACTCGACAAAGCCTGCTGTGCTGATGCGCGGCAGGCTTTTCTGTCCCAGACTGCCGGCCACAAGCCTTCTGTTGCAGTCACGGCTGAAACGCTTCAGACTCGAGTCAAGCCGCTATCACGGCGCATGACGCAAAAACATTCAAAAATGCGACATAAACTTTCAACGACTCGTCGTGAAAATTTGTGGGCCTCCCTGTCGCTGTGCAACAATGGTTTCCCTATACCCACCGCAAAAAAGCTGGCATTCGATCGGCGTGGATGGTAAGTGGTTGTACTAAAAAGAGATTTGCCTTGGTTGAGAGGCGAACCTGGTGAGAAAGTGTCTATGAAAACAGGTCTGTACCATCCCGAAGAGTTCAAGGATAACTGTGGTTTTGGCCTGATCGCCCATATGACGGGCGAGCCGAGTCACCACCTTCTGCAAACTGCCGTCGAGGCCCTGACCTGCATGACCCACCGTGGTGGGATCAACGCAGATGGCAAGACCGGTGACGGTTGTGGCCTGCTGATGCAGAAGCCCGATCAGTTCCTGCGTGCCGTGGCCCAGGAGCACTTTGCCGTCGAACTGCCCAAGCAGTACGCCGTCGGCATGGTGTTCTTCAATCAGGACCCTGTGAAAGCCGAGGCTGCGCGCGCCAACATGGACCGCGAGATCCTCGCTGCCGGCCTGCAACTGGTCGGCTGGCGCAAAGTGCCGATCGACACCAGCGTGCTCGGTCGCCTGGCCCTCGAACGTCTGCCGCAGATCGAGCAGGTGTTCATCGGCGGTGAAGGTCTGACCGACCAGGAATTCGCCATCAAGCTGTTCAGTGCCCGTCGCCGTTCGTCCGTGGCCAACGCCCACGACGCCGACCACTACATCTGCAGCTTCTCGCACAAGACCATCATCTACAAAGGCCTGATGATGCCGGCGGACCTCACCGCCTTCTATCCGGACCTGGGCGATGAGCGCCTGAAGACCGCCATCTGTGTCTTCCACCAGCGCTTCTCCACCAACACCCTGCCGAAATGGCCGCTGGCACAGCCATTCCGCTTCCTCGCCCACAACGGCGAGATCAACACCATCACCGGCAACCGCAACTGGGCCATGGCCCGTCGCACCAAGTTCGCCAACGACCTGATCCCCGATCTGGAAGAGCTCGGTCCGCTGGTCAACCGTGTCGGCTCCGACTCCTCCAGCATGGACAACATGCTCGAGCTGATGGTCACTGGCGGCATCGACCTGTTCCGTGGTGTGCGCATGCTCGTGCCACCGGCCTGGCAGAACGTCGAGACCATGGACGCCGACCTGCGCGCCTTCTACGAATACAACTCCATGCACATGGAGCCGTGGGACGGCCCGGCCGGCATCGTCATGACCGAAGGCCGCCACGCCGTGTGCCTGCTCGACCGCAACGGCCTGCGTCCGGCGCGCTGGGTGACCACCAAGAACGGCTACATCACCCTCGCCTCGGAAATCGGCGTGTGGAACTACAAGCCTGAGGACGTCATCGCCAAGGGTCGTGTCGGCCCGGGTCAGATCTTCGCCGTGGACACCGAAACCGGTCAGATCCTCGACACCGACGCCATCGACAACCGTCTCAAGTCGCGCCATCCCTACAAGCGCTGGCTGCGTCAGCACGCCACCCGCATCCAGGCGACGCTGACCGACGACCAGGGCGTGGCCAGCTACGATGCCGACCAGCTCAAGCAATACATGAAGATGTTCCAGGTCACCTTCGAGGAGCGTGACCAGGTGCTGCGCCCGCTCGGCGAGCAGGGCCAGGAAGCAGTCGGTTCGATGGGCGACGACACGCCGATGGCCGTGCTTTCGCAGCGCGTGCGTTCGCCGTACGACTTCTTCCGCCAGCAGTTTGCCCAGGTGACCAACCCGCCGATCGACCCGCTGCGCGAGGCGATCGTGATGTCCCTGGAAATCTGCCTGGGCGCCGAGCGCAACATCTTCCAGGAGTCCCCGGAGCACGCCTCCCGAGTGATCCTCAGTTCGCCGGTGATCTCGCCCGCCAAGTGGCGCTCGCTGATGAGCCTGGAGCGCGAAGGCTTCGACCGTCACCTGATCGACCTCAACTACGAGCAGGATGTCGGCCTTGAAGCGGCCATTCGCAACATCGCCGACCAGGCCGAAGAAGCGGTGCGCAGCGGCAAGACCCAGCTGGTGCTGAGCGACCGTTTCATCGCGCCGGGCAAGCTGCCGGTGCACGCTTCGCTGGCCGTTGGTGCAGTGCATCACCGCCTGACCGAGCAGGGCCTGCGCTGCGACAGCAACATCCTTGTGGAAACCGCCACCGCCCGTGACCCGCACCACTTCGCCGTGCTGCTGGGCTTCGGCGCTTCGGCTGTCTATCCGTACCTGGCGTACGAGGTGTTGGCCGACCTGATCCGCACCGGCGAAGTGCTGGGCGATCTGGATGAAGTGTTCAAGTACTACCGCAAAGGCATCTCCAAGGGCCTGTTGAAGATCCTGTCGAAGATGGGCATCTCGACCGTCGCCTCCTACCGTGGCGCGCAACTCTTCGAGGCCATCGGCCTGTCGGACGAAGTGGTCGGCCTGAGCTTCAAGGGCGTGTCCAGTCGTATCAAGGGTGCGCGTTTCGAAGACCTGGAGAGCGACCAGAAGCTGCTCGCCGCCGAAGCCTGGAGCGCGCGCAAGCCGATCCAGCAGGGCGGCTTGCTCAAGTTCGTCCACGGCGGTGAATACCACGCGTACAACCCGGACGTGGTCAACACCCTGCAGGCTGCAGTGCAGCAGGGCGACTACGCCAAGTTCAAGGAATACACCACGCTGGTCGATCAGCGTCCGGTATCGATGATCCGCGACCTGCTCAAGGTCAAGGTTGCCGATCAGGCGCTGGCGCTGGACCAGATCGAGCCGCTGGAGGCGATCCTCAAGCGCTTCGACTCTGCCGGTATCTCCCTGGGTGCGCTGTCGCCGGAAGCCCACGAAGCGCTGGCCGAGGCGATGAACCGCCTGGGCGCGCGCTCCAACTCCGGTGAGGGCGGCGAAGACCCGGCCCGCTATGGCACCCTCAAGAGCTCGAAGATCAAGCAGGTGGCCACTGGCCGCTTTGGTGTGACCCCGGAATACCTGGTCAACGCCGAGGTCCTGCAGATCAAGGTTGCCCAGGGCGCCAAGCCCGGCGAGGGCGGCCAGCTGCCTGGCGGCAAGGTCAACGGCCTGATCGCCAAGCTGCGCTATGCGGTGCCGGGCGTGACCCTGATCTCGCCGCCACCGCACCACGACATCTATTCGATCGAAGACCTGGCGCAGCTGATCTACGACCTCAAGCAGGTCAACCCGCAGGCGCTGGTGTCGGTCAAGCTGGTGGCCGAAGCCGGTGTCGGCACGATCGCTGCCGGTGTGGCCAAGGCCTATGCCGACCTGATCACCATCTCCGGCTACGACGGTGGCACCGGCGCCTCGCCGCTGACCTCGATCAAGTACGCCGGTGCCCCGTGGGAGCTGGGCCTGGCCGAAACCCACCAGACCCTGCGTGGCAACGACCTGCGCGGCAAGGTGCGGGTACAGACCGACGGCGGTCTGAAGACCGGCCTGGACGTGATCAAGGCCGCGATCCTCGGTGCCGAAAGCTTCGGTTTCGGCACTGCGCCGATGATCGCCCTGGGCTGCAAATACCTGCGCATCTGCCACCTGAACAACTGCGCCACGGGTGTCGCCACGCAGAACGACAAGCTGCGCAAGGACCACTACATCGGCACTGTCGACATGGTGATCAACTTCTTCACCTTCGTCGCTGAAGAGACCCGCGAGTGGCTGGCCAAGCTGGGCGTGCGCAGCCTCGGCGAGTTGATCGGTCGTACCGACCTGCTCGAAGTGCTGCCGGGCGACACCGAGCGCCAGCACCACCTGGATCTCACGCCGCTGCTGGGCAGCTCGCACATTCCGGCCGACAAGCCGCAATTCTGCGAAGTCGACAAGAACCCGCCGTTCGACAAGGGCGAACTGGCCGAGAAGATGGTCGAGATGGCCTTGCCGGCAATCCGCGACCAGGCCGGTGGCGAGTTCGCCCTCGACATCTGCAACTGCGATCGTTCCATCGGTGCGCGTATCTCTGGCGAGATCGCCCGCCTGCATGGCAACCAGGGCATGGCGGCTAACCCGATCACCTTCCGCTTCAAGGGGACGGCGGGTCAGAGCTTCGGCGTGTGGAACGCCGGTGGCCTGAACCTGCACCTGGAAGGCGATGCCAACGACTACGTCGGCAAGGGCATGACCGGTGGCAAGGTCACCATCGTGCCGCCTGCCGGCAGCCCGTTCGAAACCCAGCACAGCGCCATCGTCGGCAACACCTGCCTGTACGGCGCCACGGGCGGCAAGCTGTTCGCCGCCGGTACCGCGGGCGAGCGCTTCGCTGTGCGTAACTCCGGCGCCCACGCTGTGGTCGAGGGCACCGGTGATCACTGCTGTGAATACATGACCGGCGGCTTTGTCTGCGTTCTGGGCAAGACCGGTTACAACTTCGGTTCTGGCATGACGGGCGGCTTCGCCTACGTGCTCGACATGGACAACACCTTCGTCGACAAACTCAACCACGAGCTGGTGGAAATCCAGCGCATCAGTGGTGAGGCGATGGAGGCCTACCGCAGCCACCTGGCGCGGGTCCTGGGCGAGTACGTGGAAGAAACCGGCAGTGAGTGGGGGCGTGAGCTCTCCGAGAACCTGGACGACTATGTGCGGCGCTTCTGGCTGGTCAAGCCGAAGGCGGCCAATCTGAAGCAACTGTTGTCCAGCACCCGTGCCAACCCGCAGTAAGAGCAGCTGCAAGTGGCGAGCTGCAAGCTGCACGCAGAGGCAGCGTGCGGTTCGCCTGGCTTAAGTGATCGTCTTGCGGCTTGCAGCGTGTAGCTTGCAGCTGCTGTTAAGAGGTTTTGAAAAATGGCTGAACGTCTGAGCAACGACTTCCAGTTCATCGAAGTGGGCCGCAAGGACCCGAAGAAAAAGCTGCTGCGCCAGCGCAAGAAGGAGTTCGTCGAGATCTACGAACCCTTCAAGCCGCAGCAGTCCGTGGAGCAGGCGCACCGCTGCCTGGGCTGCGGCAACCCCTATTGCGAGTGGAAGTGCCCGGTACACAACTTCATCCCCAACTGGTTGAAGCTGGTGTCCGAAGGCAACATCCTGGCGGCGGCGGAGCTGTCGCACCAGACCAACACCCTGCCGGAAGTGTGCGGCCGCGTATGCCCGCAGGACCGTCTGTGCGAGGGTGCCTGTACCCTGAACGACGGGTTCGGCGCAGTGACCATCGGCTCGGTGGAGAAGTACATCACCGACACCGCCTTCGCCATGGGCTGGCGTCCGGACATGTCCAAGGTCAAACCGACCGGCAAGCGCGTTGCGATCATCGGTGCCGGCCCCGCGGGCCTGGGCTGTGCCGACGTGCTGGTGCGTGCTGGCGTGACGCCGGTAGTGTTCGACAAGAACCCCGAGATCGGCGGCTTGCTGACCTTCGGCATCCCCGAGTTCAAGCTGGAAAAGACCGTGTTGAGCAATCGCCGCGAAGTCTTCACCGGCATGGGCATCGAGTTCCGCCTGAACACCGAGGTGGGCAAGGACATCACCATGGAACAGCTGCTCGCCGAGTACGATGCAGTGTTCATGGGCATGGGCACCTACACCTACATGAAGGGTGGCTTCCCGGGTGAAGACCTGCCAGGTGTGCACGACGCCCTGGACTTCCTGATCGCCAACGTCAACCGCAACCTGGGCTTCGAGAAGTCGCCAGAAGACTTCATCGACATGCAGGGCAAGAAGGTCGTGGTGCTCGGCGGTGGCGACACCGCGATGGACTGCAACCGCACCTCGATCCGCCAGGGCGCCAAGGCCGTGACCTGCGCTTATCGTCGCGACGAGGCCAACATGCCTGGCTCGCGCAAAGAGGTGAAGAACGCCAAGGAAGAGGGCGTGAAGTTCCTCTACAACCGCCAGCCGATCGCCATTGTCGGCGAGGACAAGGTGGAGGGCGTCAAGGTGGTCGAAACCCGTCTCGGCGAGCCGGACGCCCGTGGCCGCCGCAGCCCCGAGCCGATCCCGGGTTCCGAAGAGATCCTGCCGGCCGATGCCGTGGTGATCGCCTTCGGCTTCCGCCCGAGCCCGGCGCCGTGGTTCGAGCAGCATGGCATCCAGATGGACAGCCAGGGCCGCGTCGTGGCTCCGGAGAAAGGCAAGTTCAAGCACCAGACCAGCAACCCGAAAGTCTTTGCCGGTGGCGACATGGTGCGCGGGTCGGACCTGGTGGTGACGGCGATCTTCGAAGGGCGTACTGCTGCTGAAGGGATTCTGGACTACCTCGAAGTCTGATCGATCGCTATCGCGGGGCAAGCCCGCTCCTGCAGGGACCACGCATCCCTTTGCAGGAGCAGGCTTGCCCCGCGATGCATTTTGTATACAAAAAACCTTGATCCATGGCACCCGATAGACAAAACGCATGGCCCTGGCCGTGCCTTTTGTGCTGGCGTCTGAGAAAATGCCCGCACTTTTTTGCTGGATGCCGACATGACTGCCCTGAAGAACGATCGTTTCCTGCGTGCACTGCTCAAGCAACCCGTAGACGTGACCCCGGTGTGGATGATGCGCCAGGCGGGCCGCTACCTGCCGGAGTATCGCGCCAGCCGCGCCAATGCCGGCGACTTCATGAGCCTGTGCATGAACCCGCAGTTCGCCTGTGAGGTGACGCTCCAGCCGTTGGACCGCTACCCGCTCGACGCCGCAATCCTCTTCTCCGACATCCTCACCATTCCCGATGCCATGGGCCAGGGCCTGTACTTCGAGACGGGCGAAGGCCCACGTTTCAAGAAGGTCGTCAGCACCCTGGCCGATATCGAGGCGCTGCCGATCCCCGATCCGCACAAGGACCTGGGCTATGTGATGGACGCGGTCAGCACCATCCGCCGTGAGCTCAACGGGCGCGTGCCACTGATCGGCTTCTCCGGCAGCCCCTGGACCCTGGCGACCTACATGGTCGAGGGCGGCTCGTCGAAGGACTTCCGCAAGACCAAGGCGATGCTGTACGACCAGCCCGAGGCCATGCACCTGCTGCTCGACAAGCTGGCGCAGTCGGTCACCAGCTACCTCAACGGCCAGATCAAGGCCGGCGCCCAGGCCGTGCAGATCTTCGACACCTGGGGCGGGGCGCTGTCGGCAGCGGCCTATCAGGAGTTCTCCCTGGCCTACATGCGCAAGATCGTCAGCGGTCTGATTCGCGAGCATGAAGGGCGCAAGGTGCCGGTCATCCTGTTCACCAAGAACGGCGGCCTGTGGCTGGAAAGCATCGCCGAGGCCGGTGCCGACGCGCTGGGGCTGGACTGGACCTGCGAGATCGGCGACGCCCGTCGTCGCGTCGGCGACAAGGTCGCGCTGCAGGGCAACATGGACCCGACCGTGCTTTACGCCAAGCCTGAGGCGATCCGCAACGAAGTGCAGCGGATCCTGGCCAGCTACGGGCAGGGCAGCGGCCATGTGTTCAACCTGGGTCATGGCATCACGCCGGAGGTGGACCCGGAACATGCCGGTGTGTTCATCAACGCCGTGCACGAGTTCTCGGCGCAATATCACCAGTAGAATCGGCGTGTTCGGCAAAAAGCCCGGCCCTGTGCCGGGCTTTTTGCTTCATTAAGCTTGAATTCAGCGATCGTCGGTAATCTGGTGCCATCAAAACGCAAACAGGACTCGATCATCATGAAAGCTCGCTATCTCGCCCTCATCCTCGCCCCTCTGTTCAGCACCGCCGCCCTGGCTTCCAGTTACACCGGCCCAGGTGCCCAAGCGGTGACTACTGTCGCCGCCGCCAAGGAAGCCGCCGACGACACTCCCGTGGTGCTGCAGGGCTACGTGACCAAGAAGATCAACAACGACGACAAGTACGAGTTCAAGGACAACACCGGCACCATCACCGTCGAAATCGACAACGAAGACCTGCCGCCGACGCCGTTCAACGACAAGACCAAGGTCAAGCTGACCGGCGAGGTGGAGAAACACCTGATGAGCCGTGAGGTGGATGTGGATATCGTTGAGATCGTCAACTGACGAAGGCTGCTTCGCGACGGTTCGGCGCCCCGAACCGCCGCGAATGCCTCACACCGACTTAGGTGCCAACTTGCTCAGGCGCAACGCCACCAGCAATGCCACTGCCAGCAAACTGCCGATGAACAGGCCGATGCCATTCCACCCGGCGTAATGCCAGAACATCCCGCCCGCCGTCCCGGCGACACTCGATCCTGCGTAATAGCAGAACAGGTACAACGAAGACGCCTGCCCTTTGGCCTTGAGCGCGCGTCGGCCGATCCAGCTGCTGGCCACCGAATGGGCGCCGAAGAAGCCGAAGGTGAACACCAGCATTCCGACGATCACCACTGGCAACGGGGTGAACAGAGTCATCAGCATGCCACCGGCCATCACCAGGATGCTCGCCCAGAACACCCTGCGACGCCCCAGCCGATCGGCCAGCGCGCCAACCTGCGCCGAGCTGTAGATGCCCGACAGGTACACCACCGACAGCAAGCCGACCAGCGCCTGGTTCATGTGATAGGGCTCGGCCAGCAGGCGATAGCCGATGTAGTTGAACAGAGTGACGAAGGCGCCCATCAGCAGGAAGGCTTCGAGGAACAGCCAGGGCAGGCCGGCATCCTTGAAGTGCATGAGGAAGCCGTCGAGCAGATTGCGTGGCTTCAGCGACTGGGCGCGGAAGTTGCGTGATTCCGGCAGCACCTTCCAGAACACCACCGCGGCCAGCAGCGCCAGGCCGCCTATCACCAGCATCGCGGTGTGCCAGCTGACGAAGTCGATCAGCACCCCAGTGATCAGCCGTCCGCTCATCCCGCCGATGGCATTGCCACCGATGTACAGGCCCATGGCCAGGCCGATGTGCTGCGGGTGGATCTCCTCGCTCAGGTAGGTCATCGCCACCGCCGCCAGGCCGCTCAGCGACAGGCCGACCAGCGCGCGGGTGGCGAGCACGCCTTCCCAGGTCGGCATCACTGCGCTGGCCAGTGTCGCCAGGGCAGCGCACACCAGGGCCGAGACCATCACCGGCTTGCGCCCGATGCGATCGGAAATAGGCCCGGTGACCAGCAGGCCGAACGCCAGCATGGCGGTGGACACCGAGAGCACCAGGCTGCTCTGCGCAGCATTGATCGAGAACTCCTGCGACAGCAGCGGCATCATCGGTTGCACGCAGTAGAGCAGGGCGAACGTGGCGAACCCGCCGCTGAACAGCGCCAGCACGGTTTTCATGAAGGCTGGGGTGCCTTTTTCGATCCACACGTCGTTCAGGGGAGGCACTTCGGGTTCGGCAGGAAGGAGGGCTACAGCAGTTTTCACGGGTGATACCTCTGGCGCAATGAAAAAAGCATATAGCTGGCTAATAATTAGATCCAATATATTGTTCGACCTATTTGATAGCTTTAGCGACTTATTTGGGGCCGATCATGGAACTGCGTCATTTGCGTTACTTCATCGCCGTCGCCGAAGAACTGCACTTCGGCCGTGCAGCCCAACAGTTGGGCATCTCCCAGCCACCCTTGAGCCAGCAGATACAGGCGCTGGAACAGGAGCTGGGGGCGCGTCTGTTCGAGCGCACCAATCGTCGGGTCGAGCTGAGCGAGGCTGGACGACTGTTTCTCGAGGAGGCACGCCAGGTGCTGGCGCAAGTCGACAAGGCGGCCGATGTGGCGCGTCGTGCGCAGTTGGGGGAACTGGGCGAGATGAAGATTGGCTTCACCTCGTCGGCGCCCTTCACCTCGAGGATTCCCCAGGCGATCCACGCCTTCCGCCAGCGCTTCCCGGCGGTGCACCTGCACCTCACGGAAATGAGCAGCCGTGAGGTGGTCGACGCGGTGTTCGACGAATCCATCGAGGTCGGCCTGATGCGTCCGCTGCCGGTGCCGGAAGGGCTGGCGGTCACCGAGTTGTTTCGCGAGCCGCTGGTCGTGGTGCTCAATGCCTCTCATCCGCTGGCGCTGGGCAGCGAGCAAGGCCTGTATATGCGGGACCTGGCTCACGAGCCGTTCGTATTCTTCCCACGCAGCTACGGCAGCGGTCTGTATGCGCAACTGATGGACCTGGCGCGCCAGGCTGGCTTCAGCCCGCATTTTGCCCAGGAAGCCGGTGAGGCGCTGACCATCATCGGGTTGGTCTCGGCGGGCCTCGGGGTATCGGTGCTGCCAGCGTCGTTCCAGCGCATCCGCATCGATGGCGTGGTGTACCGCACGCTGCTCGACGAGCAGGCGAGCAGTGCGGTCTGGCTGGTGCGCCGCGAGGGCGCGGGCTCCGCGATGGCGAGGGCATTCGTCGATCTGCTGGCGGGGTTGGAAAAGCCCGAAGGTGCTGGCTAAACCGCCGCGCCGGACACATACTCGGGCATTCCCTGATACACGGAGGTCAGTCATGCGGCGCGTGGTGTTCAATCAGAAAGGTGGCGTGGGCAAGTCGAGCATCGCCTGCAACCTGGCGGCGGTCAGTGCCAACGAAGGCTACCGGACCCTGTTGATCGACCTGGATGCCCAGGCCAACTCGACCCAGTACCTGACCGGTTTGACGGGTGACGATATCCCCATGGGTATTGCCGATTTCTTCAAGCAGAGCCTGTCCAGCGGGCCGTTCAGCAAGAAGAACAAGGTCGATATCTACGAAACGCCCTTCGACAACCTGCACGTGGTCACCGCCACCGCCGAGCTGGCCGACCTGCAGCCCAAGCTCGAGGCCAAGCACAAGATCAACAAGCTGCGCAAATTGCTCGATGAGCTGGACGAAGACTACGAGCGGATCTACATCGACACCCCGCCAGCGTTGAATTTCTATGCGGTTTCCGCGTTGATCGCCGCAGATCGTGTGCTTATTCCCTTCGATTGCGACAGCTTCTCGCGCCAGGCCCTGTACGGCCTGCTGGCCGAGATCGAGGAACTCAAGGACGACCACAACGAAGACCTCCAGGTAGAGGGCATCGTGGTCAACCAGTTCCAGTCACGGGCCAGCCTGCCTCAGCAGATGCTCGACGAGCTGCTCGCCGAGGGCCTGCCGGTGCTGCCGGTGTACCTGGGCAGCTCGGTGAAGATGCGCGAATCCCACCACGCCAGCCTGCCGCTGATTCACCTGGAGCCGCGGCACAAGCTGACACAGCAGTTTGTCGAGCTGCACTCGCTGCTCGAAGAAAACGCTTAGATCCCTTGCCTGCGCACCCACTCCAGCAATGACTGGAGTGGAAACGCCCCCGCTGCGCGGTGAATGGCACCGGCTTTGCCGGTGTTCGCGGGCAAGTCGGGGCGCCGAACCGCCGCTTCCACAGGGATGGATTGCCCCCAAGAAGTTGGACACCAATCCAACCCTTGGGGGCAGTCCAGGTCAGTCGTAGTTCAGGAAGAGCAGCTGATTTCCAGGTGCTTGCCCCACTCCGGTGGCCGCTCGGCATAGGCATGCATCCCGGGCTGCTCCTCGAACGGCTTGCACAGGACCTGGTGCAGGCGTCGCACTTCACTGTAGTCCCCGCCCTCTGCCGCTTCGATGGCGCGCTGCGCGAGATAGTTACGCAGGATGTACAGCGGGTTGACCGCATGCATGCGCTCACGCCGACCCTGCGCGTTACCCGCTTCGCGCTGGCAGCGCGCCAGGTAGTCGGCGCCCCAGGCGTCGAAGCCGGCGAGGTCGATGAAGTCATCGCGAACCACCTGCAGTGCCTGTTCCACAGGTTGCTCGCCAAGGCGGCGGAAGAACAGGGTGTAGTCCACGCCGCCACTCTGCATGCGTTGCAGCAGGCGTTCGACCAGGGCCATGTCGCCGTCTTCGGCGGTGGTCAGGCCCAGTCGTCGGCGCATCAGGTCCAGGTAGTGCGCCTGGTACAGCGGCAGGAACAGCCCCAGGGTTTCCTTGAGCGCATCTACTTCGATCACCTTGGTCAGGGCCTGGGCCAGGGCGCTCAGGTTCCAGTGGGCGATCGGCACCTGGTTGGCGTAGCTGTAGCGGCCGCGGTCGTCGGAGTGGTTGCAGATGAAGTTGGCGTCGAAGTCGTCGAGGAAGGCATAGGGGCCAAAATCGAAGGTGATGCCCAGGATCGACATGTTGTCGGTGTTCATCACCCCATGACAGAAACCATAGGCCTGCCAGCACGCGATCAGCTCGGCGTTGCGCTCGACGATGGTGCGGAACATCGCCAGGTAGGGTTGTTCGGCGTCGCGACATTCGGGGTAGTGCTGTTCGAGCACGTGGTCGATCAGTACGCGTTGCTGCTCGGGCTGCTGGGTGTAGTAGAAGTATTCGAAATGACCGAAGCGCACGTGGCTCTGCGCCAGGCGTAGCAGCATGGCCGCGCTTTCACGAGTCTCGCGCCACACCGGGGTGCTCGAACCCACCACGCACAGCGCCCGGCTGCTGGGGATGCCCAGGGCGTGCAGTGCTTCTGAAGCAAGGAATTCGCGGATCGAGGAGCGCAGCACTGCGCGGCCGTCGCCCATGCGTGAGTACGGGGTCTGGCCGGCGCCCTTGAGGTGCAGGTCCCAATGCTCGCCGGCATCGTTCAGCACCTCGCCCAGCAGCAGGCCGCGGCCGTCCCCCAGGCGCGGGTTGTAAGAGCCGAACTGATGGCCGGAATAGACCATCGCCCGTGGGTCGGCCTCTTCCCAGAGCTTGTGGCCGCTGAACAGCTCGGCGAACACCGGCTCATCGGCCTGGGCCGGGTCGAGGTCGAGCAGGGCCATGGCCGATTCACTGGCGACCACCAGGCGCGGCTCGGCAATCGGCTCGGGCAGCACCTGGGTGGAGTAGGTGTCGCCGAGTTGGGCGAAGCGGTTATCGAAGGTGAGTTGGTCGAGGGCTTTCACGGGGCCGGCTCCTGGCTATCAGTGACATGGTGCCGCCTTGCGGCCCTGCGCGGGGCAAAGCCCGCACCTACAGAACTCGGTTTCCTGTGGGAGCGGGCTTGTCCCGCGATCGAGGGCAAAGCCCTCGCAGGCATTCTGGGCGCTTGCACCCATCAGCGTCCACTCAGCTCGGTGGTGTGCTGTCGGGTTTGCTCTCCAGCGGGATCATCTGCTGCTTGCCGCCCTTGGTGTCCATCAGGAACACCTCCACCTGGCGGACCGAGATCTTGATGTCGTGGGCCTTGAACTCACGGTTGATATAGCGGTTGATCTCGTCCAGCGTCGGGTTGCGGTCGCCCAGGTCGCGCACGTGCATGCGCAACTCATGATCCAGCGAGCTTTCGCCGAACTGCAGGAAATACACGATCGGCTCAGGGTCCTTGAGCACGCGTGGATTTTCGTGGGCGCCCTTGAGCAGCAGCTCGCGCACCAGGTCCAGGTCGGAGCCGTAGTCGATGCCCAGCTTGAGCGTCACCCGTGTAACGGTGTCGGTCAGCGACCAGTTGATCAACTGGCCAGTGATGAACGTCTTGTTGGGGACGATGATGTCCTTGCGGTCGAAGTCGGTGATGGTCGTGGCGCGAATGCGGATCTTGCTCACCGTGCCGGACAGGTTGCCGATGGTGATGGTGTCGCCGATCCGCACCGGGCGCTCGAACAGGATCATGATGCCGGAGATGAAGTTGGCGAAGATCTCCTGCATGCCGAAGCCCAGGCCCAGAGACAGGGCGGCGACCAGCCATTGCAGCTTGTCCCAGCTCACCCCGAGGGTGGCCAGGGTGCTGACGATGCCCACGCCGACGATCACGTAGGACAGCAGCGTGGTGATCGCGTAGGCACTGCCCTGGGCCAGGCTCAGGCGCGACAGTACCAGCACTTCCAGCAGGCCCGGCAGGTTGCTGGCCAGGGCAATGGTGATGCCGGCAATGACCAGTGCACCAAGCAGGTCGCCGAGGCTGATCGGCACCATGCTGGCCGTTGCGCCGGTGCCGCTGGCGTATTCGTACAGGGTGACGTTGTTGAGGTAGGAGAATACGGTGATCAGGTCCGACCATACCCAGTACAACCCACCGATGAAGCCGCCGAGCAGGGCCAGGCGGATCAGGCGCAAGGACTGCTGGTTGACCTGCTCGATGTCCAGGGTCGGTTCCTCGACGATGACTTCGCCGTCCAGGCCTTCCTTGGCGGCCGCGCGCTTGCTCAACGCGCGCTGGTAGGCCAGGCGTCGCGCCGCCACCGACAGGCCGCGAACGAACGCCGCCTCGATCACCAGCCAGAACAGCAGCAGGTAGAGGGTGTAGATCAGGCGGTCGGTGAGTTTCAGTGCGGTGTAGTAGTAGCCGAAGCACACCGCGACGAACAACGCGATCGGCAGCGCGGTGAACGCTACCCCGACCGCCTTGCGGAACAGCGATGTGTCACGGTGTGCCGGGCTGCTCAGCAGCAGACGGCTGAGCAGCCAGGCCATCAGTGCATAGCAGGCCAGCACCACGCCGATGCCCAGCACGTCGTCGGCCAGCGCCGAAGGCTGGTGTTCGGCCACCGCGACCACACCCACCAGGGCCAGCACCACCGTGCCGAGCCTGCGTACCCAACCGCGCAGGAACTCGACCTGCGGCTTGTGCCAGCGGAAGTGCACCTCGGCCACGCCTCCGGGGGCCAGCACGCGGTAGGCGGTGTAGAACACCAGCCAGGCCTGGGCCAGTTGCCACAGCGCGGCGCCGAGATTGGCGTTCTGGCCGCGGGCGTCGATCTGCAAGGCATAGCTGCACAGTGCCAGGCCCAGGCTTACCGGCATGGCCAGGAGGATGTTGATCAGGATCGCCTGGGGGGTGTGCCACTGGCTGTCGCGACGGAAGTGGCCGATATCCTGGTGCACCTTGCCCAGGCGCTGGTACAGGTACTTGCGCCTCCACAGCAGCGCGCCGATCACCAGCAGCAGCGGCAGGAACAGCAGTGGGCGCTGGCTCAGGCCGTCGGCCAGTTCCTTGATGCCCGAACCCCAGGGCAGGCTGGCGACCTGGTCGGCGAAGCGCTCGGGCACATAGCGCAACCAGTCCCAGTCCAGCGGCTTGTTGCTGGGGATCCAGAACATCTGCTCATCGAGGGTGGTGCGCAGATTCTGCGCGGTGCCCAGCAGCTGCTTCTGGTTGAGCTGCAGGGTGATGGATTCGTTGAGCAGTGCCGACAGTTCGCGGTTCAGGCGCTCGAGCAGGTCGCTGCGGGTGATGGCGACTTCCAGCAGGGCCTTGCGCAGTTGCGGGGTGACGTCCTGCTCAGGCTGGGTGGACAGCAGCTTGTCGACATAGCTGACCGGGCTGCTCATCTGCTCGCGCTGCTGGTTGACCTCGAACTGGTACAGGCGGATATCGGCGATCTGGTCAGCCAGGTCGCGATCCACCTTCAGGTGCGGCAGCGCCTGCTTCTGCTTGTAAAGGATCTTCGACAGCAGCAGGCTGCCCTTGAGTACGTTGATCTGCTCGTCCAGCGCCTGGTCGGCCTGGGTCAGGGTGTCGAGCTGCTGCTTGGTCTGCAGGTTCTGCTGGGTGAGTTCGTTGAGGCGGTCGGTGCTGCGCAGCAGGTAGTCGGAGAGCTTGAGGTTGGCGGCGCTCTCGTTGGCCAGCAGGGTGCTGCCGCCGGCCTTCTGCGCTTCGATCGACTGCTGGGTGACGGTCTGTTGCGACTGTGCCAGGCGTTTCTCGTTGATCAGTGTCTGCAGGTCCTGGATTTCTTGCTCAAGGCGTGTGGCACGCTCGATCAGCAGGTCGTGGCGGGCGTTGCCCAAATCCTGCAGCAGGCTGTTGCCGGCCAGCTCCTGGCGGCGCAGCAGGGTGAGGGCGTTGAGCGAGGCCAGTTCGGCGTTGAGCTGGTTGCGCTGGTCGACGGAAATCGCCTTGCCGTTGTCCTTGCCCGATTTCAGCGCGTTGTTGATCTGCTGGGCGCGGGTCTGGTTGTTGCTGATCTCGGCCTGGGCACGTTCGGGGCGGGTCTGGGAGTTGATGATCAGGCTGTTGGCTTCGGACAGCGCCTTTTGCAGCTCGCCCTGCTGGGTGCTGCGTTCGCTGAGCATCTGCTCGAGCTGCGGCACGCTGAGGCTGGCATAGCGCTGGGCCACGGGCGTGACCTTGGTGTCCTTGAGCTTGGCCAGTTCGCGCTGGCTGTCGCGGGTTTCCTGAGGGGCGCCGGCCAATTGCTGCTTGAGGTCGGCGAGTTTCTTCTCGCTATCCTCTTTGCTGGCGATCAACGCGAGGGTCTGCTCCAGCACCTGCTGGAGCGCCTTCTGCTCGGGCTCCGGCAGCTTGCGCTCGGCAATCTTGTCGAGGCTGTTCTGGATGCCGGGAGCGGCCGGCACCTCGGCCGCCACGGCGGCGAACGACAGGGAAAGGCACAGCCCCAGCAGGGCTGCGCGGACATACACGCGCAGGGACATAGGCAGACTACTTGCGAGAGGGCACGAACGGAGTTTAGAGGAACAGCCCCGGGCCGGGCCGGGTTCCTTCGGGGAATCTGACGCCCACTTTCTGGATCTTGTTCCCGTCCATGGTCGCGACTGTCCAGATCGTGCTGTGCCATTCGACCTGGTCGCCTACGACTGGAGCGCCTCCGACCTTCTGTCGGATGAACTGCGCCAACGGCATTTTCGCATCCAGCCCGTCGAGCTTCAGGCCATAAAGTGCTGCCACCGCGCCGAGCTCGGCATCGCCTTCGAGGACGAAGTCACCGAAGAAGCGCAGGTCCAGGCCGCGCTGTGGCGCCTGGCTGAACAGTTTGCCCAGGGCTGGCAGGTTGTGCTCATGGCCGATCACGCAGAGCATGTCGCCGACCTCCAGCACGGTACTGCCCGAGGGGTGCAGCAACTGCTCGCCACGGAACAGCGCGGCAATGCGCGTGCCCTCGGGCATCTTCAGCTCGCGCAGGGCTGCGCCGATGCACCATTTTTCCGCGCCCAGGCGGTAGACGAACAGCTCCCATTCGCTGGTGATGTGCACCTCCAGCGCCGAGCGCGAGATCGGCGCTGGATCTGGCGGCACCGTGACCTTCAGCAGCTTGGCCATCCACGGCAGGCTGGTGCCTTGCACCAGCAGCGACACCAGCACGATGAAGAACGCCAGGTTGAAGAACAACTGCGCATCGGGCAGGCCCGCCATCAGCGGGAACACCGCAAGGATGATCGGTACCGCGCCGCGCAGGCCAACCCAGGAAATGAAGCCCTTTTCGCGGCCGTGGAACGCCTTGAACGGCAGCAGTGCGGCCAGCACCGACAGTGGGCGGGCGAAGAGGATCATCCACAGCGCCAGGCCCAGGGCGGGCAGGGCGATGGGCAGCAGGTCGTGCGGGGTGACCAGCAGCCCCAGCACCAGGAACATGCCGATCTGCGCCAGCCAGGCCATGCCGTCGAGCATGTGCAGGATGCCGTGGCGGCTGCGGATCGGCTTGTTGCCCAGCACCAGGCCGCACAGGTAGACGGCAAGGAAGCCGCTGCCGTGCAGGGCGTTGGTCAGGGAGAACACCACCAGGCCCCCGGCGATCACCAGGATCGGGTACAGGCCACCGGCCAGGTTGATGCGGTTGACCAGTTGCAGCATCAGCCAGCCGCCACCCAGGCCCAGCAGGCCGCCGATGCCGAACTCGCGGATCAGGTGGGTCAGCAGGCTCCAGTGCAGGCCGGTCTGGCCGCTGGCGATCATGTCGATCAGGGTGACGGTGAGGAATACCGCCATCGGGTCGTTGCTGCCCGACTCGATCTCGAGCGTCGCCGTGACCCGTTCGTTCAGGCCTTTGCCACCGAGCAGCGAAAACACCGCCGCGGCGTCGGTAGAGCCGACGATGGCGCCGATCAGCAGGCCCTGGATCAGGCTCAGGTCGAACAGCCAGGCGGCGACCATGCCGGTCAGGCCGGTGGTGATGAGCACGCCCACCGTGGCCAGCGACAAGGCCGGCCACAGGGCCACGCGGAAACTCGCTACCCGCGTACGCAGGCCGCCGTCGAGCAGGATCACGGCCAGCGCGAGGTTGCCCACCAGGTAGGCGGTCGGGTAGTTGTTGAAGATGATGCCGCCACCATCGACACCGGCGACCATGCCGACCGCGAGGATGATGACCAGGATAGGGATGCCCAGGCGCGACGACAGAGAGCTGACCAGGATACTCGCGCCCACCAGCAGTGCGCCGATCAGGAACAGGCTGTTGATGGTGCTGGCATCCAAAGGCAGGTACTCCGGGATATCGCGGAAAGATGACTTGACTCGCAAGTCGCGTGCCAATCGATTCTAACCTGATGAATTGCCAGCATGTAAAGCGTTTCTGCAGATGTACAAAAGGCACCGCGGTGGGTGCCTTTTGTTGTGTTGCCTATGCGGGCCCTTTCGCGGGCAAGCCCGCTCCCACAGATTCACCACAGGCATGAAGACTTGTGCAGTACCTGTGGGGAGCTGGCTTGTCGGGGCGACGAACCGCCGCGAAGAGCCCGGTGCAGGATTACGCCTGCTTCACCTCACGCATCGGCTTGCCCTTCACCGGCGCACCGTTGGCCTTGTAGTACTTGGCCGTGCTGCGTGGCAGTGGCTTGCGGCCACGGATCTTGTCGGAGATTTTCTCGGCGATCATGATCGTGGTGGCGTTGAGGTTGCCGGTGATGATGATCGGCATGATCGACGCATCGACCACACGCAGGCCTTGCATGCCATGCACGCGGCCTTCGCCATCGACCACCGCCATGTCGTCGGTGCCCATCTTGCACGAGCAGGATGGGTGGAACGCGGTTTCGGCGTGCTCGCGGATGAATTTGTCCAGCTCTTCATCGGTCTGCACGTGCGCGCCCGGGCTGATCTCGCGACCGCGATACGGGTCCAGCGCAGGCTGGGCCATGATCTCGCGGGTCAGGCGGATGCCGTCGCGGAACTCTTGCCAGTCCTGTTCGGTGGCCATGTAGTTGAACAGGATGCTCGGGTGCTGGCGCGGGTCCTTGGACTTGAGTTGGATGCGGCCACGGCTTGGCGAACGCATCGAGCCCATGTGCGCCTGGAAGCCATGTTCCTTCACGCCGTTGGAGCCGTTGTAGTTGATCGCCACCGGCAGGAAGTGGTACTGGATGTTCGGCCACTCGAACTCAGGGCGGGTGCGGATGAAACCACCGGCCTCGAACTGGTTGCTGGCGCCGATGCCGGTGCCGTTGAACAGCCACTCGGCACCGATGGCCGGCTGGTTCCACCACAGCAGCGATGGGTACAGCGACACCGGCTGGGTGCAGGCGTACTGCAGATACAGTTCCAGGTGGTCCTGCAGGTTCTCGCCGACGCCCGGCAGGTCGTGGACCACCGGAATGTCGAGGCTCTCCAGCAGGGCGCGCGGGCCGACACCGGAGCGCTGCAGCAGCTGCGGCGAAGCGATGGCGCCGGAGCTGACGATGACTTCCTTGCGGGCACGGGCTTCGACGCGCTCTTCGCTGTCACCGACCAGATAGGTCACACCCACGGCGCGCTTGCCTTCGAAGAGTACGCGGTCGCTCAGGGCGTGGGTGACGATGGTCAGGTTCGGGCGCTTCTTGGCCTGGTCCAGGTAGCCGCGGGCGGTGCTGGAGCGACGACCGTTCTTGGTCACCGAACGGTCCATCGGACCGAAGCCTTCCTGCTGGTAGCCGTTGAGGTCTTCGGTGCGTGGGTAACCGGCCTGTACACCGGCTTCGACCATGGCATGGAACAGCGGGTTGTTGCCGGCTTTTGGCGTGGCAACGCTGACCGGGCCGTCGCCACCGTGGTAGTCGTTCGGGCCGATGTCGCGGGTTTCGGCTTTCTTGAAGTAGGGCAGGCAGTCCAGGTAGGTCCAGTCTTCCAGGCCTGGCAGTTCGGCCCAGCCGTCGAAGTCCATGGCGTTGCCGCGGATGTAGCACATGCCGTTGATCAGCGAGGAGCCACCCAGGCCCTTGCCGCGGCCACATTCCATGCGGCGGCCATCCATGTGCGGCTCAGGGTCGGTCTCGTAGGCCCAGTTGTAGCGGCGGCCCTGCAGCGGGAAGGCCAGGGCTGCTGGCATCTGGGTGCGGAAATCGAAGCGGTAGTCGGGGCCGCCGGCTTCCAGCAGCAGCACCGAGACGCTGGCGTCTTCGGTCAGGCGGGTGGCCAGGGTGTTACCGGCCGAACCGGCACCGACGATGATGTAATCGTATTCTTGGGACATGCAAAGTACCCTCGTTGGCAGTGTTCAGGGAGCGGGAGTGCCCGTGCGCAAAGGCACGGGCGTGGCCAGACCGGTCTTAGAAGACCGAGTTGTAGCCGCCCAGCTCGACCTGCACCGACTTGATGCGAGTGTATTGAGCCAGCGAGCTGACGCCGTTCTCACGGCCGACGCCCGACTGCTTGTAGCCGCCAACCGGCATTTCGGCTGGCGATTCACCCCAGGCGTTGATCCAGCAGATGCCGGCTTCGAGCTTGTGGATGATGCGGTGGGCGCGGGTGATGTCGTTGGTGCATACGCCCGCAGCCAGGCCGTACTCGGTGTCGTTGGCGCGGCGGATGACTTCTTCTTCGGTTTCGTAGGTGAGGATGCTCATCACCGGCCCGAAGATTTCTTCCTTGACGATGGTCATGTCGTCGCGGCAGTCGGTGAACACGGTCGGGGCGACGAAGGCGCCCTTGGCGAACGCGCCTTCGGTCAGACGCTCACCGCCGCACAGCACGCGGGCGCCTTCTTCCTTGCCCTTGGCGATGTAGCCCAGGACGCTTTCCATGTGCTGGAAGCTGACCAGCGGGCCGAAGTTGGTGTTCTCGTCTTCCGGGTTGCCGATGCGGATGCGTGCGACGCGCTCGGCGATCTTGGCTTCGAACGCCGCTTTCATCGCGACCGGGACGAACACGCGGGTGCCGTTGGTGCAGACCTGACCGGAGCTGTAGAAGTTGGCCATCATGGCGATGTCGGCGGCCTTGTCCAGGTCGGCGTCGTCGCAGATGATCAGCGGCGACTTGCCGCCCAGTTCCATGGTCACTTCCTTGAGCGAGGAGCTCGAGGCGCTGGCCATGACCTTCTTGCCGGTGGTGGTGCCGCCGGTGAAGGAGACTTTCTCGATGCGTGGGTGCTCGGTCAACAGGGTGCCGACTTCACGGCCGCTACCGGTCAGGACGTTGAACACGCCATCCGGCAGGCCGGCTTCGGTGAAGATCTCGGCCAGTTTCAGGGTGGTCAGCGAGGTGACTTCCGACGGTTTGAAGATCATCGCGTTGCCAGCGGCCAGGGCAGGCGCGGACTTCCACAGGGCGATCTGGATCGGGTAGTTCCACGCGCCGATACCGGCAGTCACGCCCAGTGGCTCGCGACGGGTGTAGACGAAGGACGATTCGCGCAGCGGGATCTGCTCGCCTTCGATTGCCGGGACCAGGCCTGCGTAGTACTCCAGTACATCGGCACCGGTGACGATGTCGACGTAGCGGGTTTCGGAGTACGACTTGCCAGTGTCCAGGGTTTCCAGCATGGCCAGCTCGTCGTTGCGCTCGCGCAGGATGTCGACGGCGCGGCGCAGGATGCGCGAACGCTGCATGGCGGTCATCGCGGCCCAGACTTTCTGGCCACGTTCGGCGCTCTCGACGGCGCGCTCGACGTCAGCCTCGGTCGCACGCTGGACGTGGGCAAGGACTTCGCCGGTGGCCGGGTTGATGGCCTCGAAGGTGGCATCGCTGCCAGCGTCGACATAACCACCATCGATGTAGAGTTTTTGCGTTCCGAAACGGGCCATAGAGTCCTCGCAAGTGCAGTGTGTGATTGGCTAGCCGCGTCGTGCTCCTGCCGATTGGGCAGTCGCTGCGTGCGATCGTTCAGCCGCCTGGGGGTTGGAATCCAGGTCGTGCTGCTTAGCCAGTTGTAGATCAATGTATTCGTAGGCGATCCGTATTGCCTGCTCTGTGTCGAACGCGTCGCCCGAGAGCGCACCGCGCAGCCACAGGCCGTCGATCAGGGCCGCCAGCCCGCGAGCGGCCTTGCGCGCATGGTAGAGCGGCAAGACACGGCGGAACTGGCAGCACAGGTTGGAGTAAAGGCGGTGATCGTTGATCCGCTGCAACCTGTGCAAGGACGGCTGGTGCATGCTGGCGGCCCAGAAGGCCAACCAGGTTTTCATTGCCGGGCCGCTGACCTGGCTTGCGTCGAAGTTGCCTTCGACGATCACTCTCAGGTGCGCCCGCGGGCTGTCGTCTGTGAGGGCTTGTCGGCGGGCGACGGTGCCTTCGCTCAACGCGTTCATGAGGTAGCGCATGGTCGCTGCGATCAGGCCGTTCTTGTCCTGAAAGTAGTGACTGATGATGCCGTTCGACACACCGGCCAAACGGGCAATCAGCGCAATGCTGGCATCTCCCAGACCGACCTGGTCGACAGCCTGCAATGTGGCGTCGATCAACTGCTGGCGGCGGATGGGTTGCATACCGACCTTGGGCATCTTGCTATCTCCTCAGGCCTGCGAGCGGACGACCTGCATCCGACTCGGCAAGGGCCAGTCTATTTTGTTTTGATTGAACGTTCAATCAATAAAGAATAAGCTCTGCGACAATTTGTGCCATTGACAGTTTTTCAGGCGGTCGAGAAAGCACGGATTGACACCCCAGGAAAACGTGTAACCCCCGGAATACAAGGCGTTGACGGGCAAGAACGATGCATGGACAGATTCTGCCGAGCGGTCGATGACCGCGCGGACGACCCTTGGAGCGGGTCAGGCGAGCTGTGACGAATGCGCGCATCCAGCAAGGATGGCAGCGTTCAGGCAGTGCCCGCCGGTCTGTTTAATTGCAGCGTTTCGATTCGGGATCACGGTTTCCAGGGTGCTTTTATAACACCTGACGCAGTGGGGCTATTGCACCAATTGCGCGGGAACTGACTGATTAGCCTCCACAGCCTTACTGCCCGGAGCATTCGTGCAATGAGTTCTGCCTCCCTGACAAAGCCCCCCGCCGAGAGGGTTCGGGTCAACCGCGTGGTGTTCTTCACCTCCGCGCTGCTGGTCCTCGCGTTGACTGCCTTGCTTATCGCTGTACCCGAAACCGCCGGCCAGGTGCTGGGCGTGGCCCAGAGATGGCTGACGCGCACCTTCGGCTGGTACTACATGCTGGTGATCTGTGGTTACCTCGTGTTCGTCGTCTTCCTGGCCTTCTCCGACTACGGCAAGCTCAAGCTGGGCGGCAAGGATGACCAGCCCGACTTCAGCTATGGCGCCTGGGCCGGCATGCTGTTCTCGTCCGGTATCGGTATCTCGCTGCTGTATTTCGGCGCATCCGAACCGCTGGATCACTACTTCAACCCGCCCGAAGGCTCCCCCGCGAGCCTCGAAGCTGCGCGCCAGGGCCTGCAACTGACCTTCCTTCACTGGGGCCTGCATGGCTGGGCGATCTACGCCCTGGTGGGCCTGGCCGTGGGCTACTTCGCCTACCGCCACAACCAGCCGCTGGCGCTGCGTTCGGCGCTGTACCCGCTGGTCGGTGAGCGCTGGGTCAAGGGCGCGGCGGGCAACGCCGTGGACATCTTCGGCATGTTCGTCACCCTGCTGGGCCTGGTGACCAACCTGGGTATCGGTTCGATGCAGGTGTCTTCGGGCCTGGAATACCTGTTCGGCATGGACCACAGCAAGACCAACCTGCTGGTGGTCATTCTGGTGATGGCTGGGGTGGCCACCGTCGCCGCCGTGTCGGGGGTGGAAAACGGCATTCGCCGCCTGTCCAACCTGAACATCATGCTGTTCAGCGGCTTGCTGATCTTCGTCCTGCTTGGCGGCAACACCCTGCACCTGCTCAACGGCTTCGTGCAGAACGTCGGCGACTACCTCAACGGCATCGTGCTCAAGACCTTCGACCTCTACGTCTACGAGGGCGAGGCGGGCAAATCCGAGCGCTGGCTGGGCTTGTGGACCGTGTTCTACTGGGCCTGGTGGATCTCCTGGGGCCCGTTCGTCGGCATGTTCATCGCCCGTATCTCCAAGGGCCGTACCGTACGCCAGCTGGTCAGCGGCGTGCTGCTGATCCCGCTGGGCTTCACCCTGGCGTGGCTGTCGATCTTCGGCAACACCGCGTTGGACCTGGTAATCAACCAGGGCGCCGTGGAGCTGGGCAAGACCGCGTTGGAACAGCCGTCGATGTCGATCTACCAGTTGCTGGAATACTTCCCGGCGGCCAAGGTGGTGATCGGTGTGGCGGTGTTCGTCGGCTTCGTGCTGTTCCTCACCCCGGCCGACTCGGGTGCGGTGATGATGGCCAACCTTTCGTGCAAAGGTGGCCAGGTCGACGAGGACGCGCCGCACTGGATGGTGGTGTTCTGGTCGGTGATCATCACCCTGGTCACCATCGGCCTGCTGTTCGCCGGCAACTTCGAAGCCATGCAGACCATGGTGGTGCTGGCCGGCCTGCCGTTCTCGGTGGTGCTGGTGCTGTTCATGTTCGGCTTGTACAAGGCGATGAAGCAGGATGTCGCGGTCGAGCAGGAACGTGCGGAGCTGGCTGCCCGTGGCCGTCGTGGCTTCAGCGAGCGCCTTACGCAACTGGAGCTCGAGCCGACCCAGGCGGTGGTGCAGCGCTTCATGGACAAGCAGGTCAGCCCGGCCCTCAAGGAGGCGGCTGAACAACTGCGCGCCCAGGGCTTCGAGGTGGAGACCCGCGTCGGTCAGTCGCGCAACATGATGGGTGTGCGGGTGATGATGGAAGAGGGCAACCCCTTCGTTTATGAAGTCAGCCTGGACGGCTATCTGGCGGCACCGAGCGAGGCATCTGCCGGGGGCGAGCCTGAAGTGCGCCAGCGCTTCTACCGCGCCGAGGTGTACCTGCACAACGGTAGCCAGGAGTACGACCTGATGGGCTTCCTGCCCGAGCAGATCGTGCGCGATGTGCTCGATCAGTTCGAAAGCCATCGCCAGTTGCTGGGGCGTGTCTACAGCTGATCGCCCCTACGCGTGCTGTCATGAAAAGGCCCTGTCACACGACAGGGCCTTTTTGTTTGCCTCAGCGAGCTACAGGCGCAATCACGTCGGTGCGGACCGCAGATTGTTGGCGGATGATGTCCTCGCCTCGGGTGCAGATCTTCAGCGGCAGCTTGCTGGCCTCGAAGGTGAAGTGGGTGTGACGCAGGAGGCCAAAGCCCTTGGGGTCGTCACAGTCGATCTTCGCTGCCGGGCCTTGCTTGACCCGGTAGTGGACCACGTCCGGTGGATGGCGTGTCCAGGTGACTCGCACGCCACCATTGTCCTGATACGCATAGGTCACGTCGGGGAAGGGCACGTCCTTGGCGGGCAACAGTTCCGTCGCCAGCGTCAGGCTGTTGGCCATCAGCGCGACCGAGGGCGCCTGCTCGGGGGTATTCACGCCGATCAGGCAGAGAAAGTGCCAGCCGGGCTCTGGGCCGACGGGGGCGTCGATCGGCACTTCCCCCGCAGCGATGGTGCCGCTGTAGCCGGTCGGCTCTTCGCAGGCCAGTGGGTCGGTCGTGGTCTTGAAGCGGTAGCGGGGCGTGTCGAGGGTGAAGTGCAGGTTCCAGCCGGGCGGGGTGTACTGCCCTTGCTCATCGCTGGCGATCTTTTCGAGAAAGCGAGGCCGCTTGGTCACCGTTGCCGAGAAGCCGGGCAGTAGCTGGCAGCTGTCCAGTGCCAGGTCGGCCACACCTTGCTTGAAGCAGCCGAGGACCCTGTTCAGCGGCATGGCGATGTTGCGTGGCGGGGCGTCTTGCGAGCCTTGCGCATTTACGCAAGGGCTGTTTGTAGCGCAGGGCGCGCTGGCGTCGCTGGTGACACTGTTGATCACTGCGATCACCTGCTGGTCGTCTGGCGTTATCACGGGGCTGCCTGAGGCACCGGCACTGACCCCGGGGCAGTCGTTGACGCGTATGTTGCGCCAGACCCAGGGGTGCTCCAGGGCAAAGTCGGCGGGGTGCTCGGTACAGCTTGCCACGCGCAGGCCCTTGCCGATGCTGCTGGGTTCACCAATGACCACAACCGGTTTTTCTTTGGCCGGGTTGCTGCCCATGCGCAGCGGCATGATGCCTTGTGACATGACTTCATCGAGCGTGGCGTCCAGCTCAAGCAGTGCCAGGTCGGTGCCCTGCATGCTGTTCCACAGGCTGCGCTTGAGAGCGAAGGTCTTGCGCTGCTCCTGGGTGTCGATGAAGTAGTTGAAGGCGATGCTGCCGTGTGTCGGCTGGTCCTGGCCGATGCGGCCATTGCGCGTGTCCACGCAGTGGCCGCTGGTCAGGATGTAGGCGGGGCCGCTGTCGGTCGTGGGCGGGTTGTCGCGGCTGTCGATCAAGGTGGCGATGCACAGTCTGCCGTTGTCCATGGTCAATCGGCCGATTCCGCTCCAGTGCGCATGTTGCGCCTGGGCATTCAACACGGGGCTTGGTGTGCTTGCAGGTTCTGCCATGAGGGCTGCAGGGGCTAATGCACCGAGCAGGGCGGCGAGGCTCCAGGGAGATAGTGAGGGCATCAGTAGGCTCCGTTGTGGGGACACGCAGCAGCCTGTTCTGACAAGAGAGGGTGTGGGCGGTAGATATCGCGTGACCTGATGCAGGGGAGAGGCAAAACGCCAAGCTTGAGGAGCTGCGGACCAAGCTCGTCAAGGTGAAAGAAACACTCGACCAACCGCCTCCCACGGATCCGGACAACCTTTCCCGGTTCAACACGTTGACCGAACTGTACACCGCAAAACGCGATGCACTGATGCGCGAGATGAACGGCCTGCGCCGGCAGCGTATCGAACTGGTGTATTCCATGTTCGAGCACTACGTCAACGCAGAGAACAGCATTGTCACGCTGCTGGATAACCCTAACTATACCCGCACGACCGCCCACGACAGGGACCAGCGACAAACCCTCACGAATGTGCGTCGAGACCTGATCAGCTATGGCGTGTTCATCCTCGATGAAGCGGTGGCGGTGGGTAACTTCCATGAGTATGACCGGATTGCCAGCAGTTTGAGCGGGGCCACGCCGCAAGCCCGCGCAGCCCTCTATGTCAGGTGCCGGGAGTTGCTTGAGGGGCTGGTGCTGGACCAGCCAAGGATCATGGAGGTCTCCAGCCAGATGGATCGTGTGCTGGCGGTCAGCGATATCGGTATGGAGATCGAATCGAGCAGGGGCCGTGTCACCGTTGCGCAAGTCATCGCCGCTCGCAAGACGTCTACGGTCATGATCCGCTTCTTCCAGGCCATGAGCCTGGTCGAACTGGCCCTTCGCTTGAAAGAAGGAGCCACCAACCAGCATTACACGATCTTCCGTGACGCGATCGCCAGTTACCGTTTGCGTGTTGCCGCCAACTCCCACCATCTCTCGATGTTCTGCGAGCTGCCGATTGCCGAGCGCATCGAGGTGCTGCAAGGTGCCTGGGATGAGTACCTGGCAGCGATCCTCAACTGCGACCGCATCACCAAGCTGGGCAGACGCTTGGTCGATATCCAGCGCCTGGCATCCTACAGAGAGCAGATGGTGCTGTTGAAGACAATGGCAGGCGATTCGCTGGTCGAAGCCATGCGTGAGCAGGCAGCCGGGCAAGCCCAGGCGCCGCGTCGTGCGGTTTATCCGCTGCGTGCATTGCAAGTGGCGCGCACCCATGCAGGCCAGACAGTGCTGGGTACCGAGGTCATGGTCGATGGGAAGTCGGAATTGCAGGTCAAGGGCGCGTTCAGCGCCCAGGTCCAACACCGTTTTCACAAGACAGGCGGTGCATGGTTCGAAGAGGTCGCGAGCACAGCACCTGAGCCGCAATCGCGGGCCTCGACGCCGGAATTCGAGAGGAAAAGCCGTGAACTGGCTGAGGGCATACTGGCGCAGAACGAGAGCGTCATCGAACAGGCCAAGGCATTGGTGGCCAACGACGCGCAGGACAGCGGGTTGATCTCGATGCTCGATGCGCAGGTCGCCGAGGTGCTGGACTTGCGCGAACAGTTGGCGGACGTGGATAGCACCGACAGCCTGCTGGGTCGCCTGGATGACGCTGTGATCCGGTTACGCGAGCAGAAGCGCGAATGCCTGGTCGAGCTTTATACCAAGACGCGCTATCCCGGCGCCCATGGGTTGAGCTTCCTCCATCAGCAAGGCTTGATCGCGGTCGAGTACGTGGGGCCGCGCAAGTCGGTTTCGGATGGTTTCCTGGATGAGTACCGCATCAACCTGCTCAAGTCGTCCGCTGACAGCAAGGGCCGACCCCTGTGGGCTGCGCACTTCCACTTCGCTGACTCCCAGGCGGCGCCCACCGCGTTCGGCAAGGGCCACCTGAAGCTCTGGAGCCAGCGCAAGATGGGCTATAGGGAGCAGATGAGGGCCGCGAGCGAGGGGCAGGTGCTGAGCATCTACCGGGGCAATCTGACCTACGCCCAGGCCAAGGACATCATTCCCTTCAACAGCCTGTAGGCGCTCTGAACGGCGCGCGTATCAACGGTTGCTGTATCGACCGTTGCGACCGTGCGCCGGCATGGCCTGGTTGCTGCGCTCGGCGATCATCTGGCGCAGTTCGATCAACTCGATGCCCTGGCGCTTGAGCCCGGGCATCTCTCGTTCGAGCACTTCGAGGGTTTGCGGGTAGGGGTGGCCGATCAGCACCGCCGAGCCTTGCTTGCGTGCAAGCTCGATGCCTTGGCGCAATTGAGCGGCGATGGCTTCGGGGGTGCGCACGTCATCCAGGAATACGTCCCGCGAGACATGCGCCAATCCGATCGCCTGGGCCTGGGCCGCCGCCACCGTGGCAGCGCTGGTGCGGCTGTCGACGAAGAACAGCTCGCGCTCCTGCAGGTTGCCCATCAACCAGGCCATGGCGTCGCGCTGTGCGGTCATGCGGCTGCCCATGTGGTTGTTGATGCCAGCGGCGAACGGCACCTTGAGCAGGGCTGCATCGAGCCTGCGGGCCAGTTCTTCGATGGGCAGGCCCGGGTGCCAGGCGTAGGGGCCGGTGGCCGGGTCCATGGGCATGTGCAGGATCACCGTACGCCCGGCCTTGTGGGCCTGGCGGGCGAAATCGGTGGCGTGCGGGGTGTCAGGCATGATCGCCAGGGTGACCGGACCGGGCAGGGCGAGGGTGCGGCTGTCGCGTTCGCTGTTCTGGCCCAGGTCGTCGATGATGATGCTCATGTAGGCCGGCGCCGCATGTGCGACACCGGCCATCAGGCAGAACAGCGTGAACAGCAGAAAACGCATGCAGGTATCAATCACCCTTGGTGATGTTCAAGCCCTTGAGCAGGCTGAGTGCCTGGCTGAGCTGGAAATCGTTGTCCTGCGGGCGCTCGGTACGCTTGCTGCTGCCGGTCGGGCGGTCGGCGCCGCCGTTGCCGTTGCCCAGGTGCCCTTGCAGGTCGGCTTCCTTGAAGTTGTCGGTGTCGGCTTCGGCCGTGAGCTTGGCCTGGCGTACTTCGATGTCCGGCACGATACCCTGTGCCTGGATCGATCGTCCGTTGGGGGTGAAGTACAGCGCGGTGGTGAGCTTCAGCGCACGGTCGTTGGCCAGTGGCAGCACGGTCTGTACCGAGCCCTTGCCGAAGCTGTCGGTGCCCATCAGCACGCCGCGTTTCTGATCCTGCAGGGCGCCGGCGACGATCTCCGAAGCCGAGGCGCTGCCGCCGTTGATCAGCACCACCAGCGGTACACCCTCGCTGGCGTCGGCCGGGTCGGCAGAGAAGCGCAGCTCGGAGTTGGCGATACGGCCCTTGGTGTAGACGATCAGGCCTTTGGTGAGGAAGTGGTCGGCCACTTCCACGGCCGACTGCAGGACGCCGCCGGGGTTGTTGCGCAGGTCCAGGACCAGGCCGCGCAGCTTCTTGCCGTTATCCTTGCGCAGCTTGGCCAGTGCCTTGCCGACCTCTTCGCCGGTCTTGACCTGGAACTGGGTGATGCGGATATAGCCGTAGTCGTTCTCGAGCAGCTGGCTCTTCACGCTCTTGACCTGGATGACCGCGCGGGCCAGCGTCACATCGAACGGTGTTCCGCCATCGCGTACCAGGGTCAGGGTAATCTTCTGGCCGATCTTGCCGCGCATCTTGTCGACCGCTTCGGTCATGGTCTGGCCGCGGGTCGGGGCGCCGTTGATCTTGACGATCAGGTCGCCTGCCTCGATGCCGGCGCGTGATGCCGGGGTGTCGTCGATGGGTGAGACCACCTTGACGAAGCCGTCCTCCATGCCAACCTCGATGCCCAGGCCGCCGAACTCGCCGCTGGTGCTTTCCTGCAGCTCCTGGAAGTCTTCAGGGCCGAGGTAGGCCGAGTGCGGGTCGAGGTTGCTGAGCATGCCCTTGATGGCGTTTTCCAGCAGGGTCTTGTCGTCCACCGGCTCGACGTAGGCCGCCTTGATGCGGTCCATGACCTCGGCGAAGGTGCGCAGTTCGTCCAGCGGCAGCGGCGCCTTGGCCGTCACCTCGGTGGCCGGCACGGCAGCCGCCTTGGCGGGCTTGACCGGCTCTGCGGCACTGGCCAGAGGCGCGCCGACGACCAGGGCGATGGTCAGGGCCAGCGGGGTGAGGCGAGACGAGTGCAGCATGTCGAACGAACTCCTGATCCTGTAGGCGCTCCCGGGGGAGCATCGGTGCGGCCCGCTGTCGGGCCTTACCGTAAATGTTGCGGTGCCTAGCCTCGGCACCATTGCGCAGGGTCGGTGGGCCGCCCCTGCTGGCGAATCGCGAAGTACAGACCTGCGCTGTCCTGGCCACCGCTGTCGCCGACGGTGGAAATGGCTTCGCCGGCCTTGACGATGTCGCCGGCGCTCTTGAGCAGGCTCTGGTTATGGCCGTACAGGCTGAGATAACCATTACCATGGTCGAGAATGACCAGAAGTCCAGCGCCGCGCAACCAGTCGGCGAACACCACGCGCCCGCCATGTACGGCGCGCACCTGGGTGCCGGCGCTGGCGCTGATCATCACGCCGTCCCACTTGGCGCGGGCATCACCGCCTCGCGTGTCGCCGAAGCGTGCCAGCAATCGACCATTGACTGGCCATGGAAGTTTTCCCCGGGCCGCAGAAAATGCACCGCCGTAGTTGGCGCCATCGCTGGACACCAGCGGGCCGAGCACGGTGCGGGCCTTTTTCGGTGGCGCTTGTGGCTCTTGCTGCTCGTCGCGGCGAGCGTCGGCCAGGGCCTGCTCCTTGCGCCGCTTCTCTTCTTCCTGCTTGGCCAGCAGCGCCTTCTGCCGCGCTTCCTCGGCTTCGCGGGCTTGGCGGGCGAGGGTTTCCTCGATGGTCTTGAGCACCTTGGCAAGGTCGGCCTGGTCCTGCTCGCGGGCCTGGAGCTTCTGGTCGCGATCCTTGACGTCGCTGTTGAGCTTGGCCAGTACCTGCTGGCGCTTGCTGCGCTCGGCCTCCAGTGCCTGGCGGCGGCTGTCGAGGTCGGCGCGCTGGGCCATCAGTTGTTCCTGCTGGCCGGAAATTTCCAGTTCGACATTGGCCAACTGGCGCAAGGTTTCGTTGAAGGTGCGCAGTTGCTCCAGGCGCGCCTTGCTCAGGTAGTCGTAGTACGTGAGGGTGCGGGCGAACTTCTCGGGATTCTGCTGGTTGAGCAACAGCTTGAGGTACTCCTCGCGACCGTTCTGGTAAGCGGAACGGGCCTGGATCGCGATCAGTCGTTGTTGTTCAACGCGGGCGCTCTGGAGTTTTTTTTTCTCGTGGTCAAGGCGCTCCAGCTCGCCCTCGGTCTTTTTTAGCTCTTGTTGCAGACCCTCCACCTGTTTCTCGAGATTGCCGATATCGGTCTCGGTGGACTTGAGGTCTTTCTGCACGCCGGCTTTCTCTTCCTGGAGCTTGCCCAGCATTTTCTTGAGCTCGGCGATGTCCTGGCGCGTGGCGTCCAGTTGTTGCTGGGTCTGCGCGCGCTCGTCGGCGAACGCCGGACTGAGCAGGCATGACAGGGCTAGGAGTATGAGGGCGCGGCGCATGGAATCGGGCGTACCAGGGATGGAGACTGGCCTAGTATGCCCGCCCGGGCGCGCAAAAAAAACGCCTCCCGGCGCCTCAAGGCAAGCGTTTGTCAGGAAAGTCCGGTGATGCATCGGACTAAACCCTGAAAAAACGGGAAACATACGTATCTGGTTACGTGAGTCTTGCTCGATACCATTGTGATTGGGCGTCCCCAAAGCCCGCCCGCCAATCGTTGTGTGAGACTCAAGCATGCCTACGCCCAAACGCTCCGCCCCCCCGCGCCGCTGGCTGTTGTGCGGCACCGTCCTGATCATGGCCGCAACATCCGTGCCCGCGCTGGCGGTGCAGGAGGATAGCTGGTACCTGCAGACCAGCGTCTACACCCGGCATTTCAATCCCAATCCCGAGCACAGCGAGCGTCAGGAACTGATCGGCCTGGAACGCAATCGTGCCGATGGCCTGTTGTACGGCGCGGCGACCTTTCGCAACTCGTATCGGCAGCGTTCGGTGTACGCATACGGCGGCAAGGCCTGGCACCATGAGCACTGGCCGGTGCATGCCAAGGTCAGCGCGGGCCTGCTGCATGGCTATCGCGGGGAGTACCGGGACAAGATTCCGCTCAATCGCTTCGGTGTCGCGCCCGTGATCATTCCATCGCTGGGCACGCGCCTGGGGCCTGTCGGCCTGGAGGCGGTGCTGCTGGGGACCAATGCAATGATGGTCAACGTCGGCTACCACTTCCGGTAGAACCTTCGAAAATGAAAAAG
>NZ_JABWRO010000140.1:0-13428 GCF_014268985.1 Pseudomonas sp. RW10S2
GGGGGGGGGTTTTGCGTTTACAGGCCCTGAAAAACATCCATTCGTTCCGAGGAAAGATTCATGAACTACACCAGCTACCCCTACGCAGACACCTACGCCTGGCGATTTAGCCAATCCCGTTCGGGCCAGCCTGCCGCCTCCGTACGGTCCATCACTGGTGGCGACGCTGCACACAGCAATCATCCGAATACCTGTCGAACACCTCGATAGGGCCGACAGCGCGGGAAGCACCCGCCGTCCGCCCAGGGAAACAACGCCATGCAAGCTTCGAATCTCGCTCTGCCCCTGACCCAACCTGCCGCTGCCAACACCTCCGTCAGCCAGCGCCTGCCCAGCCCTCACCTGCTCAAGCAGCAGATGCCGCTTTCCAGTGAACTCGCCCAGCAAGTCCACGCCCATCGCCAGGCCGTGCGCGCCATTCTCGAAGGCCGCGACCCACGCCTGCTGGTGATCGTCGGCCCATGCTCGATCCACGACCCACGCTCGGCCCTTGAATACGCCGACCGCCTGGCGGCCCTGAGCCGTGAAGTCGATGACAAGCTGCTGCTGGTGATGCGTGCCTACGTGGAAAAGCCGCGCACCACCGTAGGCTGGAAAGGCCTGGCATACGACCCGCACCTGGACGGCAGCGACGACATGCACGCCGGTATCGCCCTGTCCCGGGGCTTGATGCTGGGCATGCTCGAGCGCGGCCTGCCGATCGCCACCGAACTGCTCCAGCCGATGGCTGCGGGTTACTTCGATGACCTGCTGAGCTGGGCGGCCATCGGTGCACGCACCACCGAATCGCAGATTCACCGCGAGATGGTCAGCGGCCTGGAGCTGCCCGTCGGCTTCAAGAACGGCACCGACGGCGGCGTCGCCATCGCCACCGATGCCATGCGCAGCGCCGCAGCACCGCACCGCCACTTCGGCATGGATGCGCAAGGCTACCCGGCGATCATCGAGACCTTCGGCAACCCGGATACCCACCTGGTGCTGCGCGGCGGCCACAAGGGCCCGAACTACGATGCCGACAGCATCGCCCTGGCCCGCCAGGGGCTGGCCAAGGCCGGGCTTGCGGCGCGGATCATGGTCGATTGCAGCCACGCCAACAGCGGCAAGGACCCGGCGCGCCAACCCGCGGTATTCGAGGATGTGCTGAGCCAACGCCTGGCCGGTGACACCTCGATCGTCGGCGTGATGCTCGAGGGGCACCTGTTCGACGGCTGCCAGGCGCTGGGCAAGGGCACGTTGAAATACGGCGTGTCGATCACCGATGGCTGTCTGGGCTGGGATTCGACCGACACCTTGCTGCGCCAGGCGGCAGATAAGTTGTAGGAGGCTTACGGCAAGCCTTGCGAGACATTTCGCAGCCAATTGCGCTAGGCTTGCCGTTTCACATCAAGGAGCAGTTCCCATGGCACGTGCCACCGCCCGCCACATCCTCGTCAGCAGCGAAGAGAAGTGCAACGAACTCAAGGCTCAGATTGAAGCCGGTGCCGACTTCGGCGAAATCGCCAAGGCCAACTCCACCTGCCCGTCCAGCCGCCAGGGCGGTGACCTGGGTTCCTTCGGCCCAGGCCAGATGGTCAAGGAATTCGACACCGTGGTGTTCAGCGCGCCAGTCAACACTGTGCAAGGCCCGGTCAAGACCCAGTTCGGCTACCACCTGCTGGAAGTGACCAGCCGCCAGGACTGATTCGGTCTTGTTCGCCCGCCCCTGCAGTGCCCTTGTAGGAGCGGGCTTGTCCCGCGACAGGGCCCGTTCAGTACCCCCCCATGTCTCGCCGCGCCTCATCGCGGGGCAAGCTCGCTCTTGCAGGGGGCTGGGCCGTCTGTTGGTGGGATGCTTGCTGTCATGCCTGGCATTGACCCTCCAGGCCGCCCCCTCCCACGCCCTCACCGTCTACGGCGAAGCCCCGCGCTACCCCGCGAACTTCACGCATTTCGACTACGTCAACCCGCACGCCCCCAAGGGCGGCAGCTTGCGGCGCTCGGCCATCGAGATCGGCCAGTTCGACCATATCCTGCCGTATATCGACAAGGGCACCGGTGTCAGCGAGGTCGATGGCTGGTTGTATGCCCCGCTGGCGGTACGCTCGTTCGATGAGCCGTACACGGTCTATGGCTTGATCGCCCACCGGATGGAGCGTGGTCCGGACGACGCCTGGCTGCGTTTCGAGATCGACCCGCGTGCCACCTTCGCCGACGGCAAGCCGGTGCGCGCCGAAGATGTGCGCTTCACTTTCGAGCTGCTGATGAGCAAGGGCAGCCTCAAGTACCGCACGCAGTTCGCCGAGGTTGCCGGGGTCACCGTGGAAGGCCCGCGCAGCGTGCGCTTCGATTTCAAGCAACCCCACGGACGCACCCTCGCGCTGGACCTGGCAAGCCTGCCGGTACTGCCGGAGCACGACTGGCAGACACGCGACTTCGCCAACGGCGCCGGGTTCGAAAAACCGGTAGGCAGTGGCCCCTACCGCATCAGCCGGATCGACAACGGCCGCAGCATCACCTTCGAGCGCGACCCCGACTGGTGGGCCAAGGACCTGCCGGTCAACCGCGGGCGCTTCAACTTCCAGCGCTTGCGCGTCGAGTACTTCGGCGACACCGAGGTTGCCCGCCAGGTACTCAAGGGCGGCGGATACGATTACAACCGCGAGTTCTCCGCCACCGCCTACACCCTGGGCTACAACGGCGCCCAGCTCGACGACGGCCGCCTGCAGCGCGCCCACCTGGGCCCTGCCAAGCCACAGAACGCCCAGGGCTTCGTGTTCAACCTCGACAAGCCGGTGTTCCGCGACCGCCGTGTGCGCCAGGCGCTGGCGATGCTCTGGGACTTCGAGTGGAGCAACCGGCAGATGATGCGCAACCTGTACATCCGCCAGCAAAGCCTGTACTCCAACACCCCGCTCGCGGCGCGCGAGCTGCCCGACGCCGAGGAACTGAAACTGCTCGAGCCGCTACGCGGCCAGATCCCCGACGAAGTCTTCACCCAGGTGTTCACGGCACCGGTGACCGATGGTTCGGGCATCATCCGCAAGCAGCAGTTGCAGGCGTTGGAGTTGCTCCAGGCCGCCGGTTGGCGCCCTAAGGGTGATCGCCTGGTAAACGCCGAAGGCACGCCGCTGAGCTTCACTTTCCTCAACGGGCAATCGGGCCTGGAGCGCTTGCTCTTGCCCTGGAAACGCAACCTGGCGCAAATCGGCATCGAGCTGAACATCCGCAATGTCGACTCGGCCCAATACATCAACCGGCTGATGGCGCGCGACTACGACATGGTCGTCACCGGTTACCCGGTCACGCTGTCACCCGGCTCGGAGCAGTACAACTACTTCGGCTCAGCCGCCGCCAACGACCCTGGCTCGAACAACCTCATGGTGCTCAAGGACCCGGCGGTGGACCACCTGCTCGACGGCCTGGTACGCGCCTCGACCCAGGCCGACATGCTGCGCCACGCCCACGCCCTGGACCGCGTGCTGCAGTGGAACTACTACTGGATTCCAAACTATTACCCGCCCGGCAGCTCGACCGTCTGGTGGAACCGCTTCGGCCTGCCCAAGGTGCAGGCCGCCTACGACGAAGGCCTGGATACCTGGTGGGAACTCAGCCCAACGGCGCTGACCAATCAGCAGATGGCTGAACGCTCCAAGGTTGCACCATGACCGCCTATATCCTGCGGCGCCTGCTGCTGATCATTCCGACCCTGCTGGCGATCCTGCTGGTGAACTTCGCCATCGTCCAGGCGGCTCCCGGCGGCCCTGTGGAGCAGGCGGTCGCGCGCCTGCAAGGCATCGGCGGCGGCGCCCCAGGCACCCGGGTCGAGGTGATGCAGGGCGAGTCCCGCGCCACTCGTGGGCTTGACCCCAAGCTGATCGAGGAGATCAAGCGCCAGTACGGCTTCGACAAGAGCGCCCCGGAGCGCCTGTGGCTGATGCTCGGCCAGTACGCCCGGCTCGATTTTGGCCAGAGCTTCTTCCGTGGCGCCAAGGTTACCGACCTGATTCTCGACAAGTTACCCGTTACCCTGTCGCTGGGCTTCTGGGCGACGCTGATCACCTACCTGGTCTCGATCCCGTTGGGTATCCGCAAGGCCGTGCGCCACGGCAGCCGTTTCGATGCCTGGAGCAGCGCGCTGATCGTGGTCGGCTACGCGCTGCCCTCGTTCCTCTTCGCCCTGCTGCTGATCGTGCTGTTCGCCGGCGGCACGTCCTTGAACTGGTTCCCGGTGCGCGGGCTGGTCTCGGAGGACTTCGACCAGTTGAGCCTGCTGGGCAAGGTCGCCGATTATTTCTGGCACCTGGTGCTACCGGTCGGTGCCTTGGTGATCGGCGGCTTTGCCACCCTCACCCTGCTGACCAAGAACGCCTTCCTCGATGAAATCTCGCGCCAGTATGTGGTCACCGCCCGGGCCAAGGGCTTGAGCCAACGCCGGGTGCTGTACGGCCATGTGTTGCGCAATGCCATGCTGCTGGTGGTGGCCGGGGTGCCGCAGGCGTTGATCACGGTATTCTTCGCCGGTTCATTGCTGATCGAGGTGATCTTCTCGCTCGACGGCCTGGGGCGCATGAGCTATGAAGCGGCCGTCTCGCGGGATTACCCGGTCGTGTTCGGCACCCTGTTCATCTTCACCCTGGCAGGCTTGCTGATCCGCCTGATCGGCGACCTGTCGTACACCTTGCTCGACCCACGCATCGACTTCGACACGAGGGCGCACTGATGCTCTCACCCATCGCCCGGCGCCGCCTGCAGCGTTTTCGCCATAACCGCTTGGGCTGGGTGTCGCTATGGCTGTTCGCTGCCATCCTGCTGCTGAGCCTGGGCGCAGAGCTGGTGGCCAACGACAAGCCGTTGCTGCTGTCGTACAAGGGCGAGCTGTACACCCCGGCGCTCAAGCGCTACACCGAGCAGCAGTTCGGCGGTGAACTGCCGTTCCAGCCCGACTACCGCAGCGCCTATGTGCGCCAGTTGATCGAAGGCCAGGGCGGCTGGATGCTGTTCGCCCCCATCCCCTTCAGTGCCGACACGCCCAACTACGACCTGCAGGTGCCCACCCCAAGCCCGCCCAGTGCCAGCAATTGGCTGGGCACCGACGACCAGGGCCGCGACGTGCTCGCACGGGTGCTGTATGGCACACGCATTTCCTTGCTGTTCGCCTTCGCCCTGACCCTGGTCAGTGTGCTGATCGGTGTTGCCGCCGGCGCACTGCAGGGCTACCACGGTGGCTGGGTCGATCTGCTCGGCCAGCGCCTGCTGGAGGTATGGTCGGGGTTGCCAGTGCTGTATCTGCTGATCATCCTGTCCGGTTTCGTCGAGCCGAATTTCTGGTGGTTGCTGGGCATCATGGCGCTGTTCTCCTGGCTCACCCTGGTCGACGTGGTGCGCGCCGAGTTCCTGCGTGGGCGCAACCTGGAGTACGTCAAGGCCGCCCGTGCACTGGGCCTGCCGGACACCCAGGTGATGCTGCGGCATATCCTGCCCAATGCCATGAACGCCACACTGACCTACATTCCGTTCATGCTGACCGGTGCCATCACCACCCTGACAGCGCTGGACTTCCTCGGCT
Source organism: Pseudomonas sp. RW10S2 (assembly GCF_014268985.1). Taxonomy (NCBI): domain Bacteria; kingdom Pseudomonadati; phylum Pseudomonadota; class Gammaproteobacteria; order Pseudomonadales; family Pseudomonadaceae; genus Pseudomonas; species Pseudomonas sp. RW10S2. The sequence goes on from NZ_JABWRO010000140.1 coordinate 5,546, forward strand.
TCGGCATGCCGGCCGGCACCGCGTCGCTGGGTGAGCTGGTCACCCAGGGCAAGCAGCACCTGCAAGCCCCCTGGCTGGGCTTCACCGCATTCTTCGCGCTGGCAGTGATCCTGTCGCTGCTGGTATTCATCGGCGATGCGCTGCGGGAGGCGTTCGACCCGCGGCGCTGATTCGGCCCTCGACTGAAAGACACACTGATCGTTTCAACGCTATCGGCATCGTGTAAGGAGCGGCACATGACTCTAGACGGCAAGACGGCACTCATCACCGGATCCACCAGCGGCATCGGTCTGGGCATCGCCCAGGTACTGGCCAAGGCAGGTGCCAACATCCTGCTCAACGGCTTCGGCGATCCGCAACCGGCGCTCGCCGAGATCGCCCGCCACGGCGTGAAGGTCGCCCACCATCCGGCAGACCTGTCCGAGGTGACGCAGATCGAGGCCCTGTTCGCCCTGGCCGAGCGCGAGTTCGGCGGCGTCGACATCCTCGTCAACAACGCCGGCATCCAGCACGTCGCGCCGGTGGAGGCCTTCCCGGTACAGAGCTGGGACAAGATCATCGCCTTGAACCTCTCGGCCGTGTTCCACGGCACTCGCCTGGCCCTGCCGGGGATGCGCGAACGCGGCTGGGGGCGGATCATCAACATTGCCTCGGTGCACGGCCTGGTAGGCTCCACCGGCAAGGCTGCCTACGTGGCGGCCAAGCACGGGGTGATCGGGTTGACCAAGGTGGTGGCGCTGGAAACCGCGACCAGCAACGTCACCTGCAATGCCATCTGCCCCGGGTGGGTGCTGACCCCACTGGTGCAGAAGCAGATCGACGACCGCGCAGCGGCAGGCGGCGACCCTCGGCAGGCCCAGCATGACCTGCTGGCCGAGAAGCAGCCCTCGCTGGCCTTCGTCACCCCCGAGCACCTGGGCGAGCTGGCACTGTTTCTGTGCAGCGAGGCCGGCAGCCAGGTACGTGGCGCCGCGTGGAACGTGGACGGCGGCTGGTTGGCGCAGTAAGGGCTAGAGTTCAACTAGCAGGCCGTGTCGATTCCCCACCGACCGAGGAGGCTCGCATGAGCGAGTACTGTGGCGCCCCAGCCCCGCACAGGTCCAGGCCAGCCGAATGGACCACTTCCGCCGACAGGTGAACCAGGACCTTGGCCTGCAGCTCGCCAACTACGCAGACCTGCACCGCTGGAGCATCGAGCAGCGCGAAGCGTTCTGGCAGAGGCTCTGCAAGTGCTTCGAAGTGCGCTGGCACAATCTGCCGACGCAGATGCTCAGCGAAGGCCCGCAGATGCCGGACGCGCGCTGGTTCGCAGATGGCACGCTCAACTATGCCGAACACCTGTTGCGTCGACGCGACACGCACCCGGCGCTGATCGCCGTGCGCGAGGACGGTACACGTCAGGTGCTCACCCACCGGCAGCTCGCCGCCGAGGTCGCCGGCCTGCAACGCGCGTTCAAGGCCGCCGGCATCCAGCCAGGCGATCGTATCGCCGCGGTCATGCCCAACACCTGGCAAACCCTGGTGGCCATGCTCGCCAGCGCCAGCCTGGGGGCGATCTGGTCCACCTCGTCCCCCGAGTTCGGGCTGCACGGCATCATCGACCGCTTTGGCCAGATCGCGCCGAAACTGCTGATCGTCTGCGCCGGCTATCACTATGCTGGCAAGGTGATCGACCAGGTCGAGAAGATCAATCAGGTCTGCGCCCGGTTACCAGCGCTGGAGCACCTGCTGGTCGTGCCCTACACCCGCGAGCAGACGCGCACCGATGAGTTCGTCGCACCCAGGGTCAGCCTCTGGCAGGACTTCTTTCAGGCCGGTGGCGAACCTGAGTTTGCTGCCCTGCCCTTCGACCACCCGCTGTACGTCCTCTATTCCAGCGGCACCACCGGCGTGCCCAAGTGCATCGTCCACGGAGCAGGAGGCGTACTGCTGCAGCATTTGAAGGAACACGGCCTGCACAACGACCTGAAGGCCGACGACGTGCTGTTCTACTACACCACCTGTGGCTGGATGATGTGGAACTGGTTGGCCAGCGGCCTGGCGGTCGGTGCCACCCTGGTGCTGTACGACGGCTCACCGCTGCACCCCGGCCCCGAGCGCCTGCTCGACCTGATCGACGCCGAAGGCATCCAGGTGTTCGGCACCAGCGCCAAGTACCTGGCCACGCTGGAACAGCAAGGCCTGGTGCCGATACGCAGCCACCGCCTCGACAGCCTGCGCCTGTTGCTGTCCACCGGTTCGCCGCTGTCGCCGCACAGCTACGACTACGTTTACCGTCAGATCAAGCGTGATGTGCGCCTGGTGTCGATGTCCGGCGGTACCGACATCGTCTCATGCTTCGTGCTGGGTAACCCGACCCTGCCAATACGGCGCGGGGAAATACAATGCCGGGGCCTGGGCATGGCCGTGCAGGTGTGGAACGAACAACGCCAGGCGGTGGTGGGCGAGAAAGGCGAGCTGGTCTGTACCCGCCATTTTCCGTCGATGCCGCTGGGTTTCTGGGGCGACACCGACGGCAGCCGTTATCACGAGGCTTACTTCAGCCTGTTTCCCGGCGTCTGGGCACAGGGTGACTATGCCGAAGAAACCAGCAGCGGCGGCCTGGTGATCCACGGGCGTTCCGACGCGGTGCTCAACCCCGGCGGCGTGCGCATCGGTACGGCGGAGATCTATCGCCAGGTGGAGAAAGTCGAGGAGGTGCTCGAGAGCATCGCCATCGGCCAGGACTGGCAAGGCGACGTGCGTGTGGTGCTGTTCGTGCGTCTGCGCGAGGGCCTGCAACTGGACGACGCCTTGTGTCAGCGCATCCGCCAGGTGATCCGCCAATACACCACACCGCGCCATGTGCCAGCGGTGATTGCCCAGGTGCCAGACATCCCGCGCACCGTCAGCGGCAAGCTGGTGGAGCTGGCGGTGCGCAACGTGGTGCACGGGCTGGCGGTGAAGAACACCGATGCCCTGGCCAACCCCGAGGCGCTGGCGTATTTCCGTGACCGCGCCGAGCTGCGCGATCAGGCATAATGGCGCCCTTTTTTGCCCGAAGCACAGGTGTCCCATGAAAGCACAAGCGCGCCATATCCTGGTCAAGACCGCCGATGAGGCCGAACAACTCAAGCAACGCCTGGCCAAGGGCGAGGCGTTCGACGTGCTGGCGAAGAAGTTCTCGACCTGTCCATCGGGCAAGCGCGGTGGCGACCTGGGCGAGGTGCGTCCTGGCCAGCTGGTCGGCGCCATCGACCAGGTGATCTTCAAGAAGGCCCTGCGCGTGGTGCATGGGCCGATCAAGACCAAGTTCGGTTATCACCTGGTGCAGGTGTTCTACCGCGACTGAGCGTTACATCGCTGCGCGCAACATCTCCACGACCTGTGTATGAAGCGCTGGATCGCCGCAGGCCACGATGCAGCCACCGTTCTGCGCCGAGCTGCCATCCCACGCCGTGATCACACCGCCCGCCCCTTCGATGATCGGCATCAGTGCCTGCACGTCGTAGGGTTGCAGGCTCGCCTCGACGATCACATCGACAAACCCCGACGCCAGCATGCAATAGGCGTAGCAGTCGCCCCCATAACGCATCAGTCGCGCCCGCCCCGCCACGTGCTCGAATGCCGCCTTGCGCGCCGGAGTGTCGAACATGTCCGGCGTGGTGCACATCAGCGTGGCCGCCTCGAGCGCCCCACAGGCGCGGGTTTTCAGCGGTGTACCGCTACGCCAGGCGCCCTCGGGCGTGCCGACGAAACGCTCGCCGGTAAAGGGCTGGTTCATCACCCCCACCACCGGCTGCTCGCCATCGTTCAGGGCAATCAGCGTGCCCCACAGCGGCAGGCCGGTGATGAAGGCCCGGGTGCCATCGATCGGGTCCAGCACCCAGGTCAACGGGCTGCTGCCCTGTGCCACACCCTGCTCCTCGCCCAGGATGCCATGCGCCGGATACCGCGCCTGGATCAGCGCACGCATGGCGTCTTCGGCGGCCTTGTCAGCCTCGGTCACCGGATCGTACAGGCGCCCGCCTTTGTCCTCGACCTCCAGGCTCGCGCGAAAATACGGCTGGATCGCCAAGGCAGCGGCATCGGCCAATTGCTCGGCAAAAGCACGGAATTCTGTGATCTGCTCAGCGTTCAGGGACATGGGGCGGGCCTCGTAGGAAAAAGGCGGCCATGATACCCCAGCCCAGCGGCGCAGGCGCACAAGCACCTCACTTTCGGGCATGGGGTTATGACCATTTCATCAAGCGGGAGCTGAATCGTTGTACTAGGATAGCAAGCAGTCGCGCCCAAATAATGGCCAAAAGCCATATCGCGACTTTCGGATTACCGCTACTCATGGACGATACGATGAATTCTCACCTGCTCTTTCCGCAGATCGGCAAAGTCATAGCCAGCACCGGCAGCCGCCAATTCCCGCGCCTACTGCATGACCTGATCCAGACTCACCTGAGCATCGATGCTACGCATATCCGCCAGGTGCGCCTGGCCTCACCCGGTTTGCACGACAGCACCACCCTGCTCAGTGAAACCGTGTTCAGCACCGGCGAACCCGCCTGCGACGAGCTTCTGGACCCGGCCCGTCTGCATCTGGTGCGCCGCACTGCCGATTATCACTACGAATTGCACGTCCTGCGCGCTGATCGCGCCAGCTTCTCGCCGCGCGAGCGCGACTGCCTGCAGGATATCTCGCCGCTGCTGCTGCCCATGTTGCAAAAGCACCTGGATGCCTTGCAGCCCAGCATCAGCGAACGACAGAGCGATAGCCTGCAGGAGCGTTTCCGCGAGCGCCTGGGCCAGACTGGCCTTGCACTGTCAGAACGGGAAATGCAGGTCTGCCTGGGCCTGCTGGCCGGTCACACTGCACCGCAGCAGGCCGAACGCCTGCAGTTGAAGGTCAATACGGTGGAAAGCTACCTGCGTCGCGCGGCGATCAAGCTGGGGATCAGCGGGCGGCATTCGTTGATGCGCTGGATGTATGGCGCCCATCCATCGATACCCCTCTAAGCCATCCGCAGCCGGGGTATTCAATCCCCGCCGCCGATGTGGCGCAGTACCCCACCTATCATTTTTGCCAGTTGGAGTGCCACATCGACTGCGTTAGTTTCTAGCCACCCTCACACGGTGGAGCTCATCAGCATGTCTGTGCAGTCTTCCGGCACGCCTGACCACGCCTACGGCACGCAAGGAGTGGCCAATGTTCCGCCCGAGCCTCCCTACAACCCGGACATGGCCTCTCTCCAGGTCGGGCCATCAACCCTCGACGCCAAGGGGAGGCTGGTGGTATTCGGCCGTAACCCCGCAGACTCCAGCCCAGGATTGCTCACCCGGCTCAACGCCGATGGCCACTGGGACGAAAGCACCGGCCATGTGGTCGTAGACGCTGCGAATCTGCCCGATGAGGCACTGGACTTCAAAGGGCTTGTCGGCGCCACGATCAATGGCCAGCAGACCTATTTCGCCGTTGGCGTGCCCACCTATTTCGATGCCGAATTCGAACGCTATCTGAACTTCGTCGGTATCAGCCGTTTTGATGAAAGCTTCCAACCGGTAACGTCTTTTGGCGATAACGGTCATGCTTTACCAGACCCGGGCGAAGGTTGGCAGAAGGGTGACGTAGGTGACCCCAAAAAGCATCGGATCAAGCGCTCGACGAAAGCGCTTCTGTCGTCCGAGGAGCGCCCACCGGTATTAGCGAACGGCTTGTTGCGAGCCATCTTCCCCTACACCCTCGGCGACGGGAACGACGAGCACACTGAAAGCTGGTTGGCGGTCTTCAACCCCGTGACTGGCGAGCTGGCACCTGAGCTCGGCGAGGCGCGTGATCTCGGCATGTTGCCACTGACCGACAAGGCTGGTTTTTCGTTGCGGGTCTTGCGTGCGCACTTCTTCGCCGACGGTAGTTTCCTGGTGCTAGCAGAGAACGCCACCAAGCGAGTCATCGTGAGGCGTTACGACCGACACGCCATCGCCGATGAACGCTTCAATGATGACCAGGGTCAGCGGGAACTGTTCGCCTTTGAAGGAAGCATGCGCCTCGGCATGTTCGCAAGGAACGGTCGGATCGCTGTGTCCCGGGGCGTGGAATTCCAGCTCCAACAACCCACGACAGTGTTCGTACTGACCGAGTCCGGTACGAACGACACGACCTTCAATAGCGGCCACCCCCTGATGCTCGGCAGCGACGGCCATGGCCTGGCCCTGGGCGAGCTTCACATCGATGATCAGGGTCGCATTTTGCTCGGTGGCGCCCTGCTCACCGCCATCAACGTCGGCCGTTTGCATGTGTATCGCCTGACACGGTCGGGAGAGTTCGACAGCGCCTTCGGCAACGAGGGCCTCTTTGACGGTGGCCCTGACTACAGGACGGCGAACAAGGTGTTGGCCAGTGGGCACGGCATACACATCCTGACGCTGTTCCCTACCAGCGGCCCGTACTTCTTGGAAAGGGTGCTCAAGCTGCACGACTGACCGGCTTCTGCAGCACCCTGCGTACCGCAGACTCTTGCCAGTACCGTGAATAGTTCCTACCACTTACCAGCCAACGAGAGTAAGCCTCATGAAAACGACAGATAATACCGGCGATAAAGCAGGGCAACTGGACCCGAATTTCGGAGTTGGGGGCATCGTGGAGTTGCGTCCACTCGATGAGGATCGCGGTTTTGAAATCATCGACTCTGCGGGCCTGCAAGATGGCGGGAGCGTGCATGTTATCCAGACTCACGAGAAGAAAGAAAACTACCTGGCCAGCTTCAATCAAGACGGCAAACGGACCCATCTGGAACACGTCATCCTGCCCGATGAAAACCAACAGAATACCAACTATTTCTTCCGACTCAAATACAACCAACTCGACCGGATAGCCTGTTACGTGCCGGATATACGCTGGCCATCCGAAGAGCACAATCCCATCGTCCACACTTCAGCCGTTGGTTGTTTCGAGACAAATCTGAAACCGCAGGAAGGATTCGGCGAAAATGGTATTGCGACAATCAAACCAGCAGACTTGGCCAAGAACAGCCCCGATCGCCGCGCGCCGCGCAAGTCTGAAGCGCCCGCCGCCGGACATACCGAAACACCAGAAAAACACGTCTACGATGTGAACAGTGGAGAGGCCCAACTCATCAATGGCGCGCTGTGGTCAGTATCCAGTAGCTACCACGAGTCTGAGGATCCACCGTTCAAAAGTTGGATTTCCAAATTTGCTCAAGACACAGGGAAGCTGCTGTCGGTTCTCCCGCTGCAGCCCCTGGAAGGCAAGCCATGGGAGCCGGTCGATGTCCATTTCTTCGAGGGCGGTGGATTTATCATGCTGGCCTACAGAGAACAACAGGCTTACCTGACGAAGTTCACCGACTCGGGAATGCTCGACAAGACATTCAACGATTCCGGCTACGTTGAAATGCCGGGTCTTGCTTATAAAAATAGCTGCATGCACGTACATCAAGAGCGAATCCTGATCGCTTCTATGGACCCATTAACACACACAAAAAAGAATGACCACCAATCTGAGCCGCTGCTGAAGTTGGACGCTTACCTCTTGTCAGGAGAACGTGACAGTACATTCACGAGTAGGAACGATGCGGTAAAAAACGCGGTGTATATTTCCTCACCACATATCGCCGTCGATGCGAAGAACCGTATCCTCGTCGGTTTGACCGGTGACATGCAGCTCGGTACATCCCCTGACCCCCTCGTGGCGATGATCTATCGATTCAGTTGGGCGGGCAACGCGGACCTGACGTTTAACGGTGACGGCAGGTTCGTACTTTCGGGTGTGGTGGCATTCAAGCACATGTTTTTGAACGGCAATGAAATCCGTGGGGTAGGCAACGTGTTTTCGAGCAAGGAACCAATAATGTTCAAAGTCCTCGATTAACGCCCCATTGAACGTTTTTGCG
>NZ_JABWRO010000141.1:0-13362 GCF_014268985.1 Pseudomonas sp. RW10S2
TGGCGGGCGATGGCAGCGGTGACAAGGCGGTGCTGGAACGGTACCTGGGGCAGTTCCAGCAGCCTTGATGCACGCGGCCCGCAGGCCTCAGTTGGCCCGTGCGGCGTTCAGTGCCCCGGCGCGCGACACGCGCAGGGCCACCAGGCTGCCCAGCACGATCACACCCGCCAGCGAGTACAGCGCCGCGTCCGTCGAGCCGGTCTGGTCCTTGATGAAGCCCACCAGATACGGGCTCAGGAAGCCGGCCATCTGGCCCACCGAGTTGATGATCGCCAGGCCCGCGACAGCGGCACTGGCGCTGAGCAGCGCGGTCGGCATCGGCCAGAACATCGGCAGGCCAGTCAGTGCGCCCATGGTGGCGATGGACAGGCCCAGGATGGCCACGGTCGGGTTGCTGGCGAAGTTGACCGCGATCAGCAGGCCGATGGCGCCCATCAGCATGGGCACCACCAGATGCCAGCGGCGTTCGTTGCGCAGGTCTGCCGAGCGGCCGACCAGGATCATGAACACCCCGGCCAGCAGGTAGGGGATCGCACTCAGCCAGCCGATCAGCAACGGGCTGTCGAAGCCCAGGTTCTTGATGATCGAGGGCAGCCAGAAGTTGATCGCATAGACACCGCTCTGGATGCAGAAGTAGACGAAGCCGAAGGTCCAGATCAGTGGGTTGGTCAGTACGGCCAGCACGCTGTCGCCGGTGGTGCTCGGCTTGCTCGCGGCATCGGCGGCGAGGTCCCTGGCGATCAGTTGGCGCTCGCTGTCCGACAGCCAGGCGGCCTTCTGATAGCCGTCGCTGAGCAGGAACACCGCGAGTATGCCCAGCGCCACGGTCGGCAAGCCCTGGATCAGGAACATCCACTGCCAGCCCGCCAGGCCGTGCTGGCCTGCGGCGAAGTGGTCGAGAATCCAGCCGGAGAACGGCCCGCCGAGCAGGCCCGAGACCGGGATCGCCGACATGAACAGGGCCATGATGCGCCCGCGCCGATCAGCCGGGAACCAGCGCGAGAGATACAGGACCACGCCGGGGAAGAACCCGGCTTCGGCGGCGCCGGTGAACAGGCGCAGCACGTAGAACTCCATCGGTGTGGTGACGAACAGCAGGCAGGTCGAGAGCGTGCCCCAGGCGATCATCATCACCGCGATCCAGCGCCGGGGGCCGAAGCGGTTGAGCGCCAGGTTGCTGGGCAGGCCGCAGAGCACGTAGCCGATGAAGAAGATCCCGGCGCCCAGGCCGTAGATGGTCTCGCTGAACTTCAGTGCGTCGAGCATCTGCAGCTTGGCGAAACCGACGTTGACGCGGTCCAGGTAGTTGAACAGGTAGCAGATGAAAATGAACGGGATCAACCGCAGGGTGATGCGCCGGTACAGCGCATTGCGGCTGGGGTCTTGGCCTTGGTCAGGGGCAGGGCTGTGTGCCATGATGAAATTCTCTGTTGTTATGGTTGTCACGCGGCGCCTGTCCCGGCGCTCGCCTGAAACGAGTCTCGGCGAGCAGGGCGCCGCTGTCTTTGTGCTTTTGCACAGCGTAGGGCACGCACGGCTGTGCTGCGGAACAAAGTCTGCCACTGCAAGGAACCCACATGTTCGAGCTAGACCACGACCTGGCCCAGGATATCGTCGACCGGGCGATGGCGATCCTGCCGTGCAACGTCAATGTCATGGACAGCCAGGGCCTGATCCTGGGCAGCGGCGAGCCAGAGCGCATCAACACTCGTCATGAGGGGGCACAACTGGTCCTGGCCAATGGGCGTATCGTCGAGCTCGACAGCGAGGCGGCCAAGTGCCTCAAGGGCGTGCAGCCGGGGGTGAACCTGCCGTTGATGCTCGACGACCGACTGATCGGCGTGCTCGGCCTGACCGGCGATCCGCAGCAACTGCGCACCTATGGCGAGCTGGTACGCATGACCGCCGAGATGCTCCTGGCCCAGCGTCACCTGCAGGTCGAACAGCAGTGGCGCCGGCAGCGCTGCGACGATCTATTGGCGCTGCTGCTGGGCGGCAGTGGCGATTCACCCCGGCTGGTGGACGAAGCCCGGCAACTGGGGCTCAAGCCGCAACTGGCGCGGGTGCCTTGCCTGTTCGAGCTGGAGGGCGGCCCACCGGGCGAAGTGCTGTCGGCCTGGCTGAGCAGCCGTTATCCGGACAGCTGGTGCGTCAGCCCGGCGCGTCAATCGCTGCTCTGGTGCCGCCCGGCAACCGTGGCGCTGGACGAGGTGCGCCTGATCGAACGCTTGCAGCGCCATGGCTGGCAGGTCCAGCGCCTGGCCCTGGGCAGCGTGGCGCAGAGCCTGGAGCAGTTGCGACGAGGTTATCGCCGGGTCCGCGACTTGTTGGCCTATGGCCGCGAGATAGTGCCCGGCGAGCGCGTGCTGAGTTTGTCGCGCTACCGCTTGCCGGCGTTGCTCTGGCGTCATCGCAATGACGACGCCCTGGACGAATTGCTCGAACCGCTGCAACGCATCCGCGCCAAGGATGCCAGCGGGCAATTGCTCGCCACCCTGCGCGCCTGGTGCGCCCATGACGGACAAAGCCAGGCGTGCGCCGATGCCTTGGGGATTCATCGCAACAGCCTGCGTTATCGACTGGAGCGTATCGCTGAACTGGGCGAGGTGGATCCGCTGCGTCTGGAGGGGATGCTGAGCCTGTACCTGGGCTTGCAACTGCTGCCTGCCGAGTGAGCCTGGGGAGCCGGGCGAAGGCATTTGCCCAAACAACCGCTCGGACGTTTTGTGCATCCGACCGAGGCCGCTCTGGCTCGCAGCTGTCAGCATGCGGGCTAACAGGACCAGAAGATTCCCCATGAAAATCGTCATCGCCCCCGATTCGTTCAAGGACAGCCTCGATGCCGCCGGTGTCGCCCGGGCGATCAGCGCCGGGCTGGCCAGGGTCTGGCCCGAGGCCGAGCGTGTCGAGTGCCCGATGGCCGATGGCGGTGAGGGCACCATGGAGGCGATCGTCGCGGCCACCGAGGGCGAGCAGCGCCGCCAGGTGGTGCGCGGTCCGCTGGGGGCGCCAGTGGAGGCGAGCTGGGGCTGGCTGGCGCAGAGCCGTACCGCCGTGATCGAGATGGCCCAGGCCAGTGGCATCCAGTTGCTGCCCAGCGGTGAGCGCGATGCCTGCCGCAGCAGCACCTGGGGCACCGGGGAGCTGATTGCCGCAGCCCTGGCGGCAGGTGCGCAGCGTATCGTGCTGGCCATCGGCGGCAGCGCCACCAACGACGCGGGCAGCGGCATGCTGCGGGCGCTGGGGCTGCGGTTGCTGGACAGCGAAGGCCAGGCACTGGCCGAGGGCGGCTTGGCCCTGGCGCAACTGGCACGCATCGACGCCAGCGACCTCGACCCACGTCTGGCCGAGGTACAGTTCGAGGTGGCGGCGGATGTCGACAACCCCTTGTGCGGCCCCAACGGCGCCTCGGCGATCTTCGGCCCGCAGAAGGGCGCCACGCCTGAGCAGGTGCTGCTGCTGGACCAGGCCCTGGGGCACTTTGCCGACCACTGCGCGCAGTTGCTGGGGGAGGATGTGCGTGAGTTTCCTGGTTGCGGTGCGGCCGGCGGCATGGGCTTTGCGGCCAAGGCGTTCATGGGCGCGCGTTTTCGTCCCGGGGTTGAAGTGGTGGCGGAGCTCGCTGGGCTGGACGGGCTGGTGCAGGGCGCGGACCTGGTGATCACCGGCGAAGGACGTTTCGATGCCCAGACCCTGCGCGGCAAGACCCCGATGGGCGTGGCCCGCGTGGCCAAGCGTCATGGTGTGCCGGTGGTGGTGATTGCCGGCACCCTGGGGGAGGGCTACGAGGCGTTGTATGCCCACGGCATCGATGCCGCGTTCGCCGTGACCAGCGGGCCGATGACGCTCGAGCGCGCTTGTGCCGAGGCCGGGACGCTGCTCGAGGCGCGGGCGGGGGATATCGCACGGCTGTGGCAGGTGGCGCGGGGGGTGTAGGCGCTATTTCTTTCGAGGGGGTTGTGTGGGGGCGAACACCTGTCCGCCCCCACGAATCCCTCCAGCCAACCCCAACGTCACACAACCGTTCATCGGATCAGAACGTTATTTTGTAACGGCTAATAGCACTTTGATAGCGGCTCTCGGTCTTTCCTGAGATGCTGCATCACATTCTCGTTTGAAAGTGACGGGCCCACGGAATCCGGGGCCTGACGGCCACCAGGGAAGCTGGCTTGCAGGATGCGTGAGTGCTTTACCACACAACTGTTCGCAAGGTGTCCCATGTTCGATCGAAAAATCAAAGCTCGGCTCGCGGCAAGCGAGGCCGAGGTCAAACGCCTGCGTGCGGTGCTCGAGCAACTGGAGCAAGGCAGCCTGGCCCTGCGTCTGGATGCCAACCTGAGAATCATCGCCTGCAACGAAGCATGCGCCGCCGCGCTTGCACAACCCTCGAGGGCGCTGATCGGGCGGCCGCTGAGCGATATCGTCCCCGGCTACGTGACAACCTTGCCCTGCTACCGGCAGTTCACCCAGGCCATATCACGGCTGGAGCCGGTGGCCGACGACTATCGTTTCCTGCGCGCCGACGGCCACATGGTCTGGCTACGCCTGAAGTGGTTGCCAGTGCGCGGCGAGGACGGACGCCTGGACTATGTGCAGGGCTACGGCAGCGAGGTGTCCGCCGAGGTCGGTCAGCGCCTTGAGAACACAGCCTTCATCGACGCGCTGTTCCGCTCGACGGCGATCATCCAGTTCGACCTGAGCGGCAACATCGTCACGGCCAACGAACGGTTTCTCGAGGCCATGGGCTATTCGCTGGAGCGCGTGCTCGGCCAGCATCACCGCCTGTTCTGTCCGGCCGATGAAGCGGCGACACCGGCCTACACGGAGTTCTGGAAGACCCTCAACAGCGGGCGCTATGTCGCTGGGCGCTTCCGCCGACTGGACAGCCGTGGGCAGGAAGTCTGGCTGGAGGCCAGCTACAACCCGGTCTACGACGCCGAGGGCAAGATCAGCCGGGTGATCAAGTTCGCCTCGGTGATCACCGACCAGGTGCGCAAGGAGCAGGATATCCGCCGCGCTGCGCAAATGGCCCTGGAGGTGTCGCGCAACACCGACGTCAGTGCCCGCGAGGGGGCGAGCGTGGTGCAGGAAGCGGTGCAGACGATGCAGGCGGTGGCCGATCAGATGCACAGCGCCTCGAGCACCATCGAGGCGCTGGGCAAGCAGTCGGTGGTCATCAGTTCGATCGTGCAGACCATCGGCAGCATCGCCTCGCAGACCAACTTGCTGGCGCTCAACGCTGCCATCGAAGCGGCCCGCGCGGGCGAGCAGGGGCGTGGGTTTGCCGTGGTCGCCGATGAGGTGCGCCAGCTTGCAGCGCGCACCAGCGCGGCGACCGAAGAGATCGTCGCGGTGGTGGCGCGTAACCAGCAACTGGCCGATCAGGCAGTGGTGGAGATCGAAAACAGCCGCGAGCAGGCCGGGGTCGGGCTGACCCTCGCAGGCCAGGCGGGCAGCGCCATCACTGACATTCAGGAAGGCGCACGCCGCGTGGTGCAGGCGGTCGGACAGGTGACCCAGGACCTGCGCTGAGCCGCAGGCCTCAGTCGGGCTGGCGCCAGATCAGTTCGCGGGTGTCGTAGCCGCGCTGGCGAGCGACTTCGAGCAACTGGTTGCGTGTGCGTTCGCTCACTGTCGGGGTGCGTGACAGCAGCCACAGGTACTCGCGATTCGGGTGGCCGACCACGGCCACGCGGTAGTCCGGATCGTGGTACAGCACCCAGTATTCGCCCTTGGCGGTATCGGGCGCCAGTTTGCTGAACCAGTTGTCGAACCTCACCCACAGCTTGTCGGTCTGGCCGGGTTGCTGCAGTTGGGCGATGCCGGTCGCCTGCTGCCAATCGCCGTCTTCGTCACGGCAGCGGTTGGTGACATCGACCTGGCCATCTTCGCGCAGTTGGTAATTGGCCTCGGACTGCACGCAGTCACGCTGGAAGAACATCGGCAGGCGTGCCAGTTCGTACCATTTGCCCTGGTACTGCTCGAGATTGACGGGCATGGTCTTGGGTGGCGGTTTATCTGGCGAAGCGCCGACACAGGCGCCCAGGGTCAAGGCCAGACAGGGAATCAGCAAGGTGGCGCGAATCGCCATGAATAACCTCCGCAATGAATGTGTTGTCACTAGTTGGACACCGGACGTTGGTGAAAGTTGAATCTTTCAGCGTGGCTCCAGTGCCGCGTTCATCATTCGCTCTAGCCCGGCGTACTCGGCGTGGCTGGCCAGGTAGGCGTCGGCGCGCGCTGGCGACGAAGGCGGCATCGACGCGCCCGTCCTGCAAGGCCTGCAACGCCATGTGATGGGTGCCGACGTACACCAGCGCGCCGAAGTAGCGTTGCAAGGGCGTGGTCACCTGGGCGGCGAACTCGACGCTCGGCACCCGGCTGCCGGAGGTGCTGACTGGTGGTGAAATGCTTCTATCGGGTGCAGCCTGCTCCTACACCAACGCCTGCAACGCCGCGCGGGCTTGCTCGCTGGCCAGGCGTTCGATGAACAATGCCGCCTCCCGTTTTACGGTCTCCTCCAGTTCCCGGCGCTGTCCATCCTTGAGCAGGCGTTTGCTGATCCGCAGGGCCTGCTGGGGCATGGCTTGCAAGCGCCTGGCGAGCGCTACCGCGGCCGCCAGGCACTGTTCGCCGTCGTCATGCAGCTCGTTGGCCAGGCCCCAGGCCAGTGCCTGTTCGCCGCTGAGCAACTCGTTGGCCAGCAGCAGCCGCGCCGCCCTTTGATGCCCGAGCAGACGTGGCAGCAGCAGGCTCGAGCCGAATTCCGGGCATACACCCAGGGGGGCGAAGGGCATGCGCAGTTTCGCCGAGCGGCTGACCAGCACCTGGTCGCAGTGCAGCAGCAGGGTGCAGCCGATGCCGATGGCGGGCCCGTTGGCGGCGGCGAGCAGCGGCTTGTCCAGTGCCAGCACGGTGCGCATCATGCGAAACACCGGGCTGTCCAGATCACGTGGAGGGTTGTCGAGAAAGTCGCGCAGGTCATTGCCAGCGCTGAAGCAGGTCGCACCGCCGGTCAGCAGGATCACCTCGACGGCCGGGTCCTCGCTGGCCGCCTGCAGATGGCGGTCCAGTTCGCTGTACATCGCGTTGTTGAGCGCGTTGAGCTTGTCGAGGCGGTTGAAGGTCAGGGTCAGCAAACCCTGGTCGAGGGCGCAGGTGATCAGGTCGGACATGGCAGGCATTCTTGTTATTGGCCGGAGCACAGGGTTTATCACGCGCTGCGCCTTGTTGTACAGTCGTTCAGCCCAACCCGCCGCGACGAGAATCCGCATGACCCAGGAAGCCCGCTACAACCGCATGGCGCCCGAAGAACGCAAGGCCATCCTGGTCCAGGCGACCCTGGCCTGCCTCAAGCGCGATGGCTTCCAGGGCGCGTCGATCCGCAAGATTTCCGCCGAGGCGGGCGTGTCGGTGGGGCTGATCAGCCATCACTATTCGGGCAAGGACGAACTGGTCGCCGAGGCCTACCGGGCCGTGACCGGGCGGGTCATGGGCCTGCTGCGCGAGGCCATGGCCCAGGCCGCACCCAATGCCCGCGAGCGCCTGTCGGCGTTCTTTCGCGGATCGTTCTGCGCCGAGTTGCTCGACCCGCAGTTGCTCGACGCCTGGCTGGCCTTCTGGGGAGCGGTGAAGACCGCCGAAGCGATCAACCAGGCGCACGACCATTCCTATTCCGAATACCGCAACGAACTGGCCGCGCTGCTGGCGGCGCTGGCAGCGCAGGAGGGCTGGCAGGCCTTCGACGCGGACCTCGCCGCGATCAGCCTGAGCGCCTTGCTCGATGGCCTGTGGCTTGAGTCGGGGCTCAACCCCAACACCTTCACCCCGGAGCAGGGCGTGCAGATCTGCGAGGCCTGGGTCGATGGCCTGCAGGCGGGTGGGCGTCGACGCTTCAGCCTGCCGGGAGGCTGTTGATCGGTCGTTCAGTACCGGGTAGGCTGCTGGCGCGGGTTTCAGAACAACATCAAAGAAGAGACCACACGCAATGACACCTCGGGTACTGGTCGTCGACGACGATCCGCTCATTCGTGACCTGTTGCAGGCCTATCTCTCGCGGGAAGGCTACGACGTACGCTGCGCCGACACTGCCGAAGAGGCCGAGCGCTGCCTGGCCAGCCAGCCGGTGGACCTGGTCATGCTCGACATCCGCCTGCCGGGCAAGGACGGCCTGACCCTGACCCGCGAGCTGCGGGTGCGCTCGGAAGTCGGCATCATCCTGATCACCGGACGCAACGATGATATCGACCGCATCGTCGGCCTTGAATGCGGCGCCGACGACTACGTGATCAAGCCGCTCAACCCGCGCGAACTGGTGTCGCGGGCCAAGAACCTGATCCGCCGTGTGCGCCACGCCCAGGCAAGCCGCCCTGGCGCCATCGCCAGCCCTTGCCTCAAGCAGTTCGCCGACTGGGCGCTGGACAGCGACCGGCGCCGGTTGATCGACCCGCAGGGCGGTGAAACCCTGCTGACCCATGGCGAGTTCCAACTCCTCAGCGTGTTCCTGCGCAACAGCGGCCATACCCTCAGCCGCGACCAGTTGATGGACCAGATCCGCAACCGCGAATGGGTGCCCAACGACCGTTCCATCGACGTGCTGGTCGGCCGTCTGCGGCGCAAGTTGCACGACGACCCGGCCGAACCGCAACTGATCATCACCATCCACGGCACCGGCTATCTGTTCACCGCCAGCGTGGCGGCCTGAGATCATGCGCGGCCTGTGCTGCCTGGGCCTGTGGTTGTTGAGCCTGCCGGCGTTCGCCGGGCAGCCGGTGCGCTATTGCGACTATCCGGTGTACCCGCCGGTATCCTGGAGTGATGGCAAGCAGGTGCGGGGCCTGGCGCCGACGGTGGTGCGCGAGTTGTTCGCACGCCTGGGGCTGGAGGTGCAGATCGTGGTGCTGGGCAACTGGAAGCGCTGCCTGCTGGACGCGGCCGAAGGGCGGGTGGATGTGGTGCTGGCCTACAGCAGCGAGCAACGTGACCAAGGCATGCGCTTCTCCCGTGTGCCGGTGCTGCGCGAGGAGGTCGCGGTGTTCGTCAACCGCAAGCGGCCGGTACGTTTCGAGCGGCTCGACGATCTTGCCCGCTATCGCGGCGGGCTGCTGTTCGGCGAAAGCTACGGCCCGGCCTTCGACCGTTTCGTTGCCCGTCACCAGAACATCGAATGGGTGTCGTCCAGCCAGCAGAATTTTGGCAAGTTGATTCGCGGGCGCATCGATTTCGTGATCCAGGAGCGGCGCACGGGCGAGCTGTTCGTCGAGCACCTGCCCGGTGCGGGCGATATCCAGGCCCTGCCTGCGGCGCTGAGTGTCGACTACCTGCGTGTCGCAGTCTCGCGCCATAGCCCCTTGAGCCTGCGCATGGACGAGATCGACGCGCAGTTGCAGCAAATGACCGAGCGCGGCGAGATCGACAACTGGCTGCATCAGAGCGAAGTGACCTACCGCGACATGATCGCGCAACCGGCAGCTGCACGATGATCCGCCTGCGTGCCGATGGCCTGCTGCGCCGCCTGCTGCTGTTCATCCTGCTGTTCAGCCTGTGCTTCACCGTGCTGGCCAGCGCCGTGCAGCTGTATTTCGAGTACCGCCGCGAGATGCGCGATATCGACGCGCGCATGGAACTGATCCGCGCCGGTTACCTGGCGAGCCTGGAGCGCAGCCTGTGGGACCTGGACCAGGAGCAGCTCAACGTGCAGTTGCGCGGGCTGGTGGACTTCTCCGATGTGGCACGGGTGCGGCTGGACAGTAGCGACTTCCAGCTGCTGCAAGGCCAGCCAGAACCTGCGGGGCCGCTGCGCATCGAGCGCTTCGCCCTGGATTTCCAGCCGCCCACCGGGCCGACGAGGCACCTTGGCACGCTGGAGGTGAGCATCGACCTGGGCGCGGTGCACCAGCGCCTGTTCGCCACCGGGCTGACCAGCCTGCTGTGGATGAGCGTGTTTCTCTGCGGTTTGGCCGTGGCGCTGTCGGGGTTGTTCTATCGCTTGGTCACGCGCCATCTGCAGGTGATGGCCGAGTTCGCCCGGCGTGTCGCTGCAGGCCACTGGCAGGAGCCGCTGCGCCTGGACAAGCGCCGCTCGGCCCGGGTGGACGAGATCGATACCGTGGCCCATGCCCTGGACGACATGCGCCGGGCGATCCTGAGCGATATCGAGCGTCGCGAGCAGGACCGCCTGGCCTTGCAGGGCAAACGTGACGAGTTGCAAGCCATGGTCGAGCGGCGCACCGAAAGCCTGGCGCGTGCCAAGGATGAGGCGGAGGCGGCGAACCTGGCCAAGTCGCGCTTCCTGGCGACCATGAGCCATGAGTTGCGCACCCCGCTCAACGGTATTCTCGGCATGGCCGAGTTGCTGCGTGGCAGCAGCCTCGACCCTCAGGCAAGCAGGCGTCTGGAGGCGCTGTACAAGGCGGGCGAGGGCTTGTCGGCGATCCTCAACGAGGTGTTGTTCTTTGCCCGCCTGGAAGAGGGCGAAAGCCATCCCGAACCTGTGGACTTCTCCTTGCGCCGGCTCTGCGACGAGGTGCTGACGCTGCTCGAACCCCGCGCCACGGCCAATGGCACCGAGCTGGACTGCCATGTCGATACCCGGCTGGCTGCGCATCAGTTCGGTGCCGAGCAGTACTTGCGCCAGGTGCTGAGCAACCTGCTGGCCAACGCGATCAAGTTCACCGAAGGCGGGCGGGTCAGCCTTGAGGTGCAAGTGCTGCAGGCGCAGCGCCAGTGGGTGCGGGTGCAGGTCAGCGATGACGGTATCGGCATCGCCCCGGCGATGCAGGCGCGGATCTTCGAGCGTTTTACCCAGGCCAGCGAAACCGTGGCTAGGCGTTACGGCGGCACAGGATTGGGGCTTGCGATCTGCAAGCACCTGATCGGACGCCTGGGCGGTCGGATCGGCGTGGACAGCCGCGAAGGTCAGGGCAGTTGCTTCTGGTTCGAGGTGGAGCTGCCCGCGGGCCGCGACGTTGCCGCCGAGTCCGCCAGCCAGGGGCTTTCGCCTGCCCTCGAGATCCTGGTGGTCGAGGATGTGGCGCTCAACCGCGAGGTGGCGGGCGGCTTGCTCGAGCGTGACGGGCACCGTGTCAGCTTCGCCGAGGATGCGACGCAGGCGCTGGCGGTCTGCGCGCAACGACCCTTCGACCTGCTGCTGCTGGATGTGCACCTGCCGGGCATGAGCGGTGTCGATTTGTGCCGGCAACTGCGTGCTGGCGCCGGGCCGAATCGGCAGACGCGAATCCTGGCCCTGACGGCGGGCGTGCAACCGGCCGTGGTACGCGGCTACCTGGAAGCCGGGATGCAGGGGGTGCTGGCCAAGCCGTTGCGCCTGGACAGCCTGCGTCGTGCACTGGCGCAGGTCGAGCCGCTGCCGACAGTGACCGCCCCGGACACCGCCCTCGACCTGGCCCTGCTGCAGACCCATCGCCAGTTGCTGGGGGAGCAGAAAGTCCAGGGGCTGTTGGCTGTGTTGCGCCAAGGGCTAGACGAGCAACGCGGGGCATTGCTCGATGCACTGCGGCTCGGCGATTGCACCCAGGCTGCGGACCTGGCCCATCGCCTGGCCGGCAGCAGCGATTCGCTGGGGTTGTGCGGGTTGGCCACGACGTTGCGGCGTGTCGAGGCCGTGGCGGTGGCGCTGGACGCCCCGGCGCTTCAAGGGTTGGAGCAGCCCCTGCAGAGGGCACTGGACGAGGCACGCAGGTTGCTGGAACGGCTGATGCAGAGCGGTCGTACATAATTCTTACGACTTTTTACATCTTCGATCTTCAGCTTCAACGTCCGCTTACATCGCTTTCCAATAATCCAGGACAACCGTGTGGTTCGCGGTCCGTCAGGCTTATTGGAGATAAGAATAATGAAAGGTCCCAAAGCTCAGCCCAACGCCATTATTGTGGAGGTGCGTCATGTCTGAGCCCTCCGAACGCAAAGGCATCCACCTCACTCGCGCGCTCAAGAGCCGGCATATCTTCATGTTGTCGTTGGGCGGCGTGATCGGCACCGGCCTGTTCATGGGCTCCGGGGTGACCATCAACCAGGGTGGCCCGATGGGCGCAATCCTGGCTTACCTGGTGGCAGGCTTGCTGATGTACCTGGTGATGGTCTGCCTGGGTGAGCTCTCGGTGCAGATGCCGGTATCGGGCTCGTTCCAGGCCCATGCGACGAAATACATCGGCCCGGCCACGGGCTTCATGATCGGCTGGGTGTACTGGATGAGCTGGGCCACCACCGTGGGCCTGGAGTTCACCGCCGCCGGCATGCTGATGACCCGTTGGTTCCCCGAGGTGCCGATCTGGTACTGGTCGGCGCTGTTCGTTGCCGTGCTGTTCGGTCTCAACGCCCTGGCCACCCGGGCGTTCGGTGAGGCCGAATATTGGTTCTCGGGGGTGAAGGTGGCGGCGATCCTGGGCTTTATCATCGTCGGCATCCTGGTCATCTTCGGCGCCATCCCGCTGACCAGCGGCGCACCGGCGCCGATGCTCGACAACCTGGTTGGCGACTCGCTGTTCCCCAACGGGCTGCCAGCGGTATTCGCGGTGATGATGACCGTGGTCTACGCCTTCCAGGGCTGCGAGATCATGGGGGTGGCGGCAGGCGAGACCGACCAGCCGGAAAAGAGCATTCCAAGGGCGGTGCGCAACGTGGTGTTCCGCGTACTGATCTTCTACGTGCTGGCCATCGCGGTACTGTCGGCCATCGTGCCGTGGCAGCAGGCCGGGCTGATGGAAAGCCCGTTCGTGCAGGTGTTCGACATGGTCGGCATCCCGTACGCGGCCGACCTGATGAACTTCGTCATCCTTACCGCCATTCTCTCGGTGGGCAACTCCGGGCTGTACGCGTCCACGCGCATCCTCTGGGCCATGTCCAAGAGCGGCATGGCACCGAAAAGCCTGTCGCCACTGAGCTCGCGCGGTGTACCGCTGCGTGCGCTGAGCATCACCCTGTGCTTTGCCCTGGTGTCGCTGATGACCAGCTTCATTGCCGCCGACACCTTGTTCATGGTGCTGATGGCGGTGAGCGGGATGTCCGGGACCGTGACCTGGATCGTCATCGCCCTGGCGCAATACCGCTTCCGCCGTACGTTCCTGCGCGAGGGCGGCAAGCTCGAGGACATCAAGTACCGCGCGCCTCTGTACCCACTGATCCCGCTGCTGTGCATCACCCTGTGCAGCTCGCTGTTCGTGTTCCTGGCACTGGATGAAACGCAGAGGCCGTCGCTGTACTGGGGCTTTGGCTTCATTGCCCTGTGCTACCTGGCGTACTTCGTGATGAACCGCAAGCGTTCGCAGACCTTGGTGCCGACGGCGCCTGGGGTTTGAATCTTCGCTGAGGCCACTGGCCTTTTCGCGGGCAAGCCCGCTCCTA
>NZ_JABWRO010000142.1:0-13290 GCF_014268985.1 Pseudomonas sp. RW10S2
ACCCGGTTGCCTTGCGGCAACCGGGTTCTTGATTTGTCCCGTACCCATGTCATGGGTATCCTCAATGTCACCCCTGACTCATTCTCCGACGGCGGTCGCTTCAATCGCCGTGACGAGGCCCTGCGCCATGCCGAGGCCATGGTCGCGGCGGGTGCCACGCTTATCGACGTTGGTGGCGAGTCCACCCGCCCCGGTGCTCGCGCAGTGTCGCCCGTCGAGGAGCTGGAGCGGGTCGCGCCGATCGTCGAGGCGATCAGCAGTCGCCTCGATGTCATCATCTCTGTCGATACCTCTACGCCTGCGGTGATGCGCGAGACGGCTCGGCTCGGTGCCGGGCTGATCAACGATGTGCGCGCCCTGGAACGCGATGGCGCGCTGGACGCTGCAGCGGACACCGGCCTGCCGGTATGCCTGATGCACATGCGTGGTGAGCCGGGTAACATGCAGGACAATCCACGATATGACGATGTCACCGAGGAGGTGGCTAGCTATCTGGAACGGCGCATGGCTGCCTGCGCGGCAGTTGGCATCGGTGCAGAACGAATCATTCTTGATCCGGGTTTCGGGTTCGCCAAGAACCTGGCGCACAACCTGAGCCTGTTCAAGCATATGGAAGTACTCAACCGCCTTGGGCGGCCGCTGCTGGTGGGCGTCTCGCGCAAGAGCATGATCGGCCAGGCGCTGGATCGTCCGGTCGGCGAGCGGCTGTACGGCAGTCTCGCGCTCGCGGCATTGGCCATGACCATGGGAACGAGCATTCTGCGCGTGCATGATGTGGCCGAGACTGTCGACGTGGTGCGCATGATCGCTGCGGTACAGAGCGCCGAATAAGAACGTTTGGAGTTTCTATGAGCAGAAAATACTTTGGTACCGATGGTATCCGTGGCCGCGTTGGCGAATATCCGATCACTCCCGACTTCATGCTGAAACTCGGCTGGGCGGCAGGCATGGCCTTCCGCAAGCAGGGCAACTGCCGCGTTCTGGTGGGCAAGGATACCCGTATCTCCGGCTACATGTTCGAGTCTGCGTTGGAGGCCGGCCTCTCGGCCGCCGGTGCCGACGTGATGCTTCTCGGGCCCATGCCGACCCCGGCCATCGCCTACCTGACCCGCACCTTCCATGCCGAAGCGGGTATCGTCATCAGTGCTTCGCACAATCCGCATGATGACAATGGCATCAAGTTCTTCTCGGGTAACGGTACCAAGCTGCCAGACGAGGTCGAGTTGATGATCGAGGAACTGCTCGATCAACAGATGAGCGTGGTTGAGTCGAGCAAGTTGGGCAAGGTTTCTCGAATCAATGACGCCGCGGGCCGTTACATCGAGTTCTGCAAGAGCAGCGTGCCCAGCAGCACTGATTTTGCAGGCCTCAAGCTGGTCGTCGATTGCGCACATGGCGCCACCTACAAGGTCGCTCCCAGCGTGTTCCGCGAGCTGGGCGCCGATGTCACCGTGCTGCACGCCCAGCCTGACGGTTTGAACATCAACGAGGGCTGTGGTTCTACGCATATCGAGTCGCTGCAGGCGGCCGTGCTGGTGGGGCATGCCGATCTGGGTATCGCCTTCGATGGCGATGGCGATCGGGTGCTGATGGTCGATCACACTGGGGCCATCGTCGACGGTGACGAACTGCTGTTCATCATTGCCCGTGACCTGCAGGAGCGTGGCAAGCTGCAGGGTGGGGTGGTTGGCACGCTCATGAGTAACCTGGGTCTGGAGCTGGCGTTGAAGGACCTCGATATTCCGTTCGCACGCGCCAAGGTCGGTGATCGCTATGTCATGGCCGAGCTGCTTGAGCGCGAATGGCAGCTTGGTGGCGAGAACTCCGGCCATGTGGTGTGCTGCAACCACACCACCACAGGCGACGCGATCATTGCGGCGCTGCAGGTGCTGATGGCGCTCAAACGTCGTGGCGAAAATCTTGCCCAGGCCCGTCAGGCAATTCGCAAATGCCCGCAGGTACTGATCAATGTCCGGTATGCCGCCGGCAGCGCCGATCCGCTGGAAAACCCAGCCGTGCAGGAAGCCAGTGCCAAGGTGACCGAGGCAATGGCAGGTCGTGGTCGTGTGTTGCTGCGCAAGTCCGGGACCGAACCGCTGCTGCGGGTGATGGTCGAGGGTGACGACGAAAATCAGGTGCGCAGCCACGCCGAAGCCTTGGCCAAGGTCGTTGCAGAAGTTTGTGCCTGAAAGATGCTTGCCAGCGTGATTCTGGTTGGGTAAGATCTGCGCCCACTTTGACCGACGAGGTAGAGCATGCGTCGCCCCATGGTAGCTGGTAACTGGAAGATGCACGGTACCCGCGCCAGCGTCGCTGAGCTGAGCCTGAGCCTGAGTAATCTGGCTCTTCCGAGTAGTGTCGAAGTTGCGGTGTTTCCACCGTCGCTGTTCATCAATCAAGTTGTTGATGCGCTGAAGGACAAAGGAATCATCGTTGGAGCACAGAATTCTGCAGTACAGCCCGAGCAGGGTGCGCTGACGGGTGAAGTTGCACCCAGTCAGTTGGCCGACGTCGGTTGCAAGTTGGTCTTGATTGGTCACTCGGAACGCCGCCAGATCATTGGTGAGTCGGACGAAGTGCTGAATCGCAAGTTTGCAGCTGCACAGGCAAGTGGTTTGAAGCCGGTGCTTTGCGTAGGGGAAACCCTCGAGGAGCGCGAGGCTGGCAAGACGCTCGAAGTTGTAGGGCGTCAACTAAGCAGTGTTATCGATGCATTCGGTATCAGTGCTTTTGCCAATGCAGTAATTGCCTATGAGCCTGTATGGGCCATTGGTACTGGTTTGACGGCCTCGCCTCAGCAAGCTCAGGATGTGCATGCTGCCATCCGTGCTCAGCTGGCGGCGCAGGACGCCGAAGTTGCAGCGAATGTGCAACTTCTCTACGGCGGTAGCGTGAAGGCGGCCAATGCGGCCGAACTGTTCGGCATGCCGGATATTGATGGGGGGCTCATTGGTGGAGCATCCCTGAACGCAGACGAATTCGGTGCAATTTGTCGCGCCGCAGGAAACTGAACATATGCTGGAAACAGTCGTAGTTGTTTTTCATCTGTTGGCTGCGCTGGCGCTGGTAGCGCTGGTTCTGATGCAACAGGGTAAAGGTGCGGAAGCAGGTGCATCTTTCGGCGCAGGTGCTTCAAATACTGTGTTCGGAAGCCAAGGTTCTGCTACCTTCCTGAGTAAATTTACTGCTATACTTGCTGCCACTTTCTTTTTGACTGCACTTGGGTTAGGATACTTCGCCAAGCAGCAGGCACACCAGCTGACTCAAGCCGGTTTGCCAGATCCAGCGGTGCTGGAAGTCAAAGAGCAAAAGCCGGCAGTAAATGATGATGTACCGGTGCTCCAGGAACAGAAGAGTGAAGCCGCCCCAAAAGGTGATGTCCCTCCTCCTACCGAAGAGCAGAAGTAACGGGTTTCAAGATGTAATATTGCCGAGGTGGTGGAATTGGTAGACACGCAACCTTGAGGTGGTTGTGCCCATAGGGTGTAGGGGTTCGAGTCCCCTTCTCGGTACCAATTGAAGCATGAGAGCCCGCTTTAGCGGGCTTTCTTGCAGGTGGAGGTCGGATTGACCCTGCAGAGGGTTCGGTCTTATACTTTCGCCCCAGCTTTGTCGCGGGGTGGAGCAGCTTGGTAGCTCGTCGGGCTCATAACCCGAAGGTCGTTGGTTCAAATCCAGCCCCCGCAACCAGCTTCAGCGGAGCCCCTTTTCAGGGGCTTTTTGCTAGCTGAACAGTTCTTCGCGTCGTTGTTCAACGGCGCTTTCAGGGATGGGCGCTTCGCCCATTTTTTATTTGCACAGCATGCACGAGGGGGTTCAGGTGTCGAGCAAGCTAGAACAGTTGCAGGCCTTGTTGGCCCCGGTTGTCGAGGGTCTGGGCTATCAGTGCTGGGGGATCGAATACGTTTCCCAGGGTAAGCATTCGGTACTGCGCATCTACATCGACAAGGAAGACGGTATCCTGGTGGACGACTGCGAAGCGGTCAGCCGTCAGGCCAGTGCGATTCTTGATGTGGAAGATCCGATCAGCAGTGAATACACCCTCGAGGTGTCCTCTCCAGGCATGGATCGCCCGCTGTTCACTCTGGAACAGTTTGCTTCGCATGCCGGCGAACAAGTGAAGATCAAGCTGCGTACGCCCTTCGAGGGGCGTCGTAACTTCCAGGGCCTTCTCCGCGGTGTGGAGGATCAGGATGTGGTGGTCCAGGTGGACTCCAACGAATTCCTGCTGCCGATCGACTCGATCGACAAGGCCAATATTATTCCCAGTTTTGACTGAGACGTGCCGGGCCCGGCGGACATTCCGGGTCTAATGGCTTGCGCAAGGCGAGGCGTACGATGAGCAAAGAAGTACTGCTGGTTGTTGAATCGGTATCCAACGAAAAGGGTGTACCGCCCGGCGTCATTTTCGAAGCGCTGGAAGTGGCCCTGGCCACTGCAACCAAAAAACGTTTTGAGGATGAAGTCGACCTGCGTGTGGAAATCAACCGCCACACCGGTAGCTACGAGACGTTCCGCCGTTGGACCGTGGTCGATGAAAACGACCTTGACGATCCGGCGATCGAAACCTGGCTGGACAAGATCAAGGACACTCACCCCGAAGCCAAGATCGGTGATGTGATCGAAGAGAAGATCGAGTCGATCGAGTTCGGTCGTATCGCCGCCCAGACCGCCAAGCAGGTCATCGTGCAGAAGGTCCGTGAGGCCGAGCGCGCACAGGTGGTCGATGCCTATCGCGAGCGTGTTGGCGAAATCATCTCCGGCACCGTCAAGAAAGTCACCCGTGACAACGTCATCGTCGACCTGGGCAACAACGCCGAGGCGCTGTTGGCCCGCGAAGACATCATCCCGCGTGAGACTTTCCGTGTTGGCGTGCGCCTGCGTGCCCTGCTCAAGGAAATTCGCACCGAGAACCGCGGTCCGCAACTGATCCTGTCGCGTACCGCACCGCAGATGTTGATCGAGCTGTTCCGCATCGAAGTACCGGAAATCGCCGAAGGACTGATCGAGGTGATGGCAGCGTCCCGTGATCCGGGTTCGCGCGCCAAGATCGCCGTGCGCTCCAAGGACAAGCGTATCGACCCGCAAGGCGCCTGCATCGGCATGCGTGGTTCGCGCGTTCAGGCTGTCTCCGGTGAACTGGGTGGTGAGCGTGTGGATATCGTCCTGTGGGACGAGAACCCGGCGCAGTTCGTCATCAACGCCATGTCGCCGGCTGAAGTCGCGGCGATCATCGTCGATGAAGATGCCCATGCCATGGACATCGCCGTTGCCGAGGACAACCTGGCCCAGGCCATTGGCCGTGGCGGTCAGAACGTTCGCCTGGCCAGTCAGCTGACCGGCTGGACCCTGAACGTGATGACCGAGAAGGATATCCAGGCCAAGCAGCAAGCCGAAACAGGTGACATCCTGCGTAACTTCATCGAGGAACTGGAAGTCGACGAAGAGCTGGCACAGGTGCTGGTCGACGAAGGCTTCACCAGCCTCGAAGAAATTGCTTACGTACCGTTGGAAGAAATGCTCAACATCGATGGCTTCGACGAGGAAATCGTCAACGAGCTGCGTGCTCGTGCCAAGGACCGTTTGTTGACCAAAGCCATCGCTACCGAAGAAAAACTGGCAGACGCCCATCCGGCCGAAGACCTGCTCTCCCTTGAGGGCATGGACAAGGATCTGGCGGCGGAACTGGCGGTGCGCGGCGTGGTTAACCGCGAAGACCTGGCCGAGCAGTCGATCGACGACCTGCTCGACATCGACGGCATCGACGAAGAGCGTGCCGGCAAGTTGATCATGGCCGCCCGAGCCCACTGGTTCGAGTAATTAGGCGCGGCCTGAGGAGAGAAGTGCATGACGCAAGTCACGGTGAAAGAACTGGCCCAAGAGGTCGAGGCACCGGTAGAGCGCCTGCTGCAGCAGATGCGTGAGGCAGGTCTGCCGCACACCGACGCCGGTCAGGTAGTGACCGACAATGAGAAGCAGGTTCTGCTGACTCATCTGAAAAGCAGCCACAAGAGCAAGGCGGAAGAGCCACGCAAGATTACCTTGCAGCGCAAGACCACCAGCACCCTGCGTGTCGCCGGTAGCAAGAGCATCAGCGTAGAAGTACGCAAGAAGAAAGTATTCGTACAGCGTAGCCCGGAAGAGATCCAGGCCGAGCAGAAGCGTGAGGCTGAAGAGCGCCGTGCTGCGGAAAACGCTGCGCGTGAGAAGGTCGAGGCCGAGACTCGCCAGCGCAACGAAGAGCAGGCTCGCCGTCAGGCCGCCGAAGCTCCGGTTGCAGCGACTGCTCCACGTGCCGAGCCGGCTCCGGTTGCTGCCGAGCCTGTCGTGGCCGACGCCCCGGTGTCCGACGACGCCGCTGTACGTGCCGCCGAGCGCAAGAAGGACGAAAACCGTCGCAACGAAAACCGCACCCGTGACGACGACCGTCGTGGCGCCGGTGGTGAGCGTCGCGGTGAAGCCCCTCGCGTTTCGATCAAGGTCAAGGTCAAGGAGAAGGAAAAGGCTCCGACTCCGCGCGCTGCACCGCGCACCACTGACGAAGAGAGCGATGGCGCACGTCGTGGCCGTGGCGGCAAGAGCAAACTGAAGAAGCGTAACCAGCACGGCTTCCAGAGCCCGACCGGCCCCGTCATCCGTGACGTCAGCATCGGCGAGACCATCACCGTCTCCGAGCTGGCTCAGCAGATGTCGGTCAAGGCTGCCGAAGTCGTCAAGTTCATGTTCAAGCTGGGTACTCCGGTCACCATCAACCAGGTGCTCGACCAGGAGACCGCTCAACTGGTCGCCGAAGAGCTGGGCCACAAGGTCACCCTGGTCAGCGATACCGCCCTGGAAGATTCCCTGGCCGAATCGCTGAAGTTCGAAGGTGAAGTCGAGTCCCGTGCGCCGGTCGTGACCGTCATGGGCCACGTCGACCACGGCAAGACTTCGCTGCTCGACTACATCCGTCGTGCCAAGGTTGCCGCTGGCGAAGCCGGTGGTATCACCCAGCACATCGGTGCCTACCACGTGGAAACCGACCGCGGCATGGTCACCTTCCTCGACACCCCAGGCCACGCTGCGTTTACGCAAATGCGTGCCCGTGGTGCCAAGGCGACCGACATCGTCATCCTGGTGGTGGCGGCGGACGACGGCGTGATGCCACAGACCCGTGAGGCGGTTCAGCACGCGAAAGCTGCTGGTGTTCCGCTGGTGGTCGCAGTGAACAAGATCGACAAGCCGGGTGCCGACCTCGATCGCATCCGCAACGAACTGGCCGTCGAAGGCGTGACCTCCGAGGACTGGGGTGGTGACACTCCGTTCGTCAAGGTTTCGGCGAAGATGGGCACCGGTGTCGACGAACTGCTCGAAGCTGTCCTGCTGCAGGCCGAGATTCTCGAACTGACCGCTACCCCGACCGCACCTGGTCGTGGCGTTGTCGTCGAGTCGCGTCTGGACAAGGGCCGTGGTCCGGTAGCCACCATCCTGGTTCAGGACGGCACGCTGCGTCAGGGCGACATGGTTCTGGTCGGCTCCAACTATGGCCGCGTACGTGCCATGCTCGACGAGAACGGCAAGCCTGTGAAGGAAGCCGGCCCGTCGATCCCGGTCGAGATCCTCGGCCTGGATGGCACTCCGGAAGCCGGTGACGAGCTGTCCGTGGTCGCTGACGAGAAGAAGGCACGTGAAGTCGCCCTGTTCCGTCAAGGCAAGTACCGCGAGGTCAAGCTGGCCCGTGCTCACGCCGGCAAGCTGGAAAACATCTTCGAGACCATGGGTCAGGAAGAGAAGAAGACCCTCAACATCGTCCTCAAGACCGACGTGCGCGGCTCTCTGGAAGCACTCCAGGGCTCGCTCGGCGGCCTGGGCAACGACGAAGTTCAGGTACGCGTCATCGGTGGCGGCGTCGGTGGTATCACCGAGAGCGATGCCAACCTGGCGCTGGCTTCGAATGCAGTACTGTTCGGCTTCAACGTGCGTGCCGATGCCGGTGCGCGCAAGATCGTCGAGCAGGAAGGTCTGGATATGCGTTACTACAACGTGATCTACGACATCATCGAAGACGTCAAGAAAGCACTGACCGGCATGCTCGGCAGCGATGTTCGCGAGAACATCCTGGGTGTCGCCGAAGTGCGTGATGTGTTCCGTTCGCCGAAGTTCGGCGCCATCGCTGGCTGTATGGTCATCGAAGGTACCGTGTACCGCAACCGTCCGATCCGCGTACTGCGCGAGGACGTCGTGATCTTCGAAGGCGAGCTGGAATCGCTGCGTCGCTTCAAGGACGACGCCGCCGAAGTGCGTAACGGCATGGAGTGCGGTATCGGCGTGAAGAGCTACAACGACGTCAAAGTCGGCGACAAGATCGAAGTCTTCGAGAAAGTCCAGGTTGCCCGTACCCTGTAAGGGATGGGCGCGGCCCAGGCCCCGTCGCAAGGCGGCTGGCTGGGCCTCTGAAGGTAACGCCCGGTCAGGCACACCCGCCTGACCGGGCGTTTGCCGCTTTAAGATACAGGTAGCAAAAATGGCAAAAGAATATAGCCGTACCCAACGCATCGGCGATCAGATGCAGCGCGAGCTGGCCGAGCTGATCCGCCGTGAAGTCAAGGATCCACGCGTGGGCCTGGTGACCATCACCGCGGTCGACGTCAGCCGTGATCTTGGCCACGCCAAGGTCTTCATCACCGTGATGGGCCAGGACGACGCCGACGCAGTCCCCCAGACCCTCAAGGCGCTCAACAGTGCCGCCAGTTTCCTGCGCCTGCACCTCGGCCGGGCGATGCAACTGCGCAGTGTTCCACAACTGCATTTCCACTTCGATGAAAGTGTCAGCCGGGGTGTTCATCTCTCGGCACTGATCGAGCGTGCGGTGGCCGAAGATCGCCTGCACAAGGATGCTGACGAGCTGGACACCAAGGAGTAAGCGGTGGCCCAGGTCAAACGTATCCGTCGTAACGTCAGTGGTATCATCCTGCTCGACAAGCCCTTGGGGTTCACCTCCAATGCAGCCTTGCAGAAAGTCCGCTGGCTGCTCAATGCAGAAAAGGCCGGCCATACCGGCAGCCTCGACCCACTGGCCACCGGTGTGTTGCCGCTGTGCTTTGGTGAGGCGACCAAGTTTTCGCAGTACCTGCTCGATTCCGACAAGGGCTACGAAACCGTCATGCAGCTGGGGCAGACTACCAGCACAGCGGACGCCGAAGGCGAGGTGCTGCAGACTCGCGAGGTGACCGTTGGTCGCGCCGATATCGAAGCCGCGATCCCGCGTTTTCGCGGTGAAATCCGCCAGGTGCCGCCGATGTACTCGGCGCTCAAGCGTGACGGCCAGCCGCTTTACAAATTGGCGCGTGCAGGAGAGGTAGTGGAGCGCGAGGCGCGTTCTGTTACTATTAACCGCTTGGAGTTGCTCGAGTGCGAAGGCACCCGTGCGCGCCTCTCGGTCGGCTGCAGCAAAGGCACCTATATCCGCACGCTGGTCGAGGATATCGGTGAGGTGCTGGGCTGTGGTGCCTATGTCGCAGAACTGCGTCGCACCCAGGCCGGGCCTTTCGCCCTGGCACAGACCGTGACGCTCGAGGAGCTCGAGCAGGCGCATGCCGAAGGTGGCAACGAAGCACTCGATCGCTTCCTCATGCCGTCCGACAGCGGGCTGCAGGACTGGCCGCTGGTGCTGTTGTCCGAGCACAGCGCGTTCTACTGGCTGCACGGTCAGGCAGTGCGAGCACCGGACGCGCCGCAGTTCGGCATGGTCCGGGTACAGGATCACAATGGCCGCTTCATCGGTATCGGTGAAGTGAGCGAAGACGGGCGCATTGCGCCGCGTCGACTGATTCGGTCGGAATGACCGAAATCACAGGGCAGGGCTTCGGTCATGCGCTGTGGAACCGAGGATGGCTGTCAGTAGGCACGGTCAGACCTCTTTTTATTAATACAGGGATTTCAGTCCCTGGCCTATTGGACCCCGCTTGCGGGATCCGTTTATCAGGAGAAGCCAAATGGCCCTCAGCGTTGAAGAAAAAGCTCAGATCGTTGCCGATTACCAGCAAGCCGCCGGCGATACCGGTAGCCCGGAAGTGCAGGTTGCTCTGCTGACCGCCAACATCAACAAGCTGCAAGGCCACTTCAAGGCCAACGAAAAAGACCACCACTCCCGTCGTGGTCTGATCCGTATGGTCAACCAGCGTCGTAAGCTGCTGGATTACCTGAAGGGCAAAGACACCACTCGTTACAGCGCCCTGATCGGTCGCCTGGGCCTGCGTCGCTAATAGCGGCCTGGCAGTGGTGTGCATGGCGTGTCGCATGCTTGGGGAGTGCTGCTTGTCAGCGCTACCCTTGGACACGCCACGCGTATCTCCGAGGTTGGCAGCCTGATGCCGTCGAGCGAATTTTCGCAAGACGCCCAGGCTCCCAGCCTCGTGTTGTATCTGGACGGTCAACGGAGTCGACACTCCCTTCCGCCCAAGAATTCGCAAGATCCCAGTTTTCCCAGTTCCCCCAAGAGCCACTGAAAAGGTAGGAAACCGTGAACCCGGTAATCAAGACGTTCCAGTTCGGTCAATCGACCGTCACTCTCGAAACGGGCCGCATTGCCCGTCAGGCCACCGGCGCCGTGCTGGTCACCGTCGACAACGATGTCACCGTGCTGGTGACCGTGGTCGGTGCCAAGCAAGCTGATCCAGGCAAGGGCTTCTTCCCGCTGTCCGTGCACTATCAGGAAAAAACCTACGCCGCTGGCAAGATCCCTGGCGGTTTCTTCAAGCGTGAAGGCCGTCCTTCCGAGAAAGAAACCCTGACCTCGCGTCTGATCGACCGTCCGATCCGCCCGCTCTTCCCCGAAGGCTTCATGAACGAAGTGCAGGTCGTCTGCACCGTGGTTTCCACCAGCAAGAAGACCGATCCGGACATCGCTGCGATGATCGGTACCTCGGCTGCCCTGGCCATCTCCGGCATTCCGTTCGAAGGCCCGATCGGCGCCGCCCGCGTTGCCTTCCACGAAAGCACCGGCTACCTGCTGAACCCGACCTACGAGCAACTGGCTGCCTCGAGCCTGGACATGGTCGTTGCCGGTACCTCCGACGCCGTACTGATGGTCGAATCGGAAGCCCAGGAGCTGACCGAAGACCAGATGCTGGGCGCCGTGCTGTTCGCCCACGACGAATTCCAGGCTGTGATCCAGGCCGTCAAGGAACTGGCCGCCGAAGCCGGCAAGCCAACCTGGGACTGGAAACCTGCCGTCGCCAACACCGCACTGTTCGACGCTATCCGCGCCGAGTTCGGTGAAGCCGTATCCCAGGGCTACACCATCACCGTCAAGGCCGACCGCTACGCGCGCCTGGGCGAGCTGCGCGACCAGGCCGTCGCCAAGTTCTCCGGTGAAGAAGGCCAGCCATCGGCGAGCGAAGTCAAAGACATCTTCGGCGAAATCGAGTACCGCACCGTTCGCGAAAACATCGTCAACGGCAAACCGCGTATCGACGGTCGTGACACCAAGACCGTGCGTCCGCTGAACATCGAAGTCGGTGTTTTGCCTAAGACCCACGGTTCGGCGCTGTTCACCCGTGGCGAAACCCAGGCCCTGGTCGTTGCCACCCTCGGCACCGCCCGTGACGCCCAGCTGCTGGACACCCTCGAAGGCGAGAAGAAAGACCCCTTCATGCTGCACTACAACTTCCCGCCGTTCTCGGTAGGCGAGTGTGGTCGCATGGGCGGTGCTGGCCGTCGTGAAATCGGTCACGGCCGTCTGGCACGTCGCTCGGTCCAGGCCATGCTGCCTGCTCCCGACGTATTCCCGTACACCATCCGTGTCGTTTCGGAAATCACCGAATCCAACGGTTCGAGCTCCATGGCTTCGGTCTGCGGCGCTTCCCTGGCCCTGATGGACGCTGGCGTTCCAATGAAGGCGCCGGTTGCCGGTATCGCCATGGGCCTGGTCAAGGAAGGCGAGAAATTCGCGATCCTGACCGACATCCTGGGTGATGAAGACCACCTGGGCGACATGGACTTCAAGGTTGCCGGTACCGCCAAAGGCGTGACCGCGCTGCAGATGGACATCAAGATCAACGGCATCACCGAAGAGATCATGGAGATCGCCCTGGGCCAGGCCCTGGAAGCGCGCCTGAACATCCTCGGCCAGATGAACCAGATCATCGGTCAGTCGCGTACCGAACTGTCGGCCAACGCCCCGACCATGATCGCGATGAAGATCGACACCGACAAGATCCGTGACGTCATCGGTAAAGGCGGCGCCACCATCCGCGCCATCTGTGAAGAAACCAAGGCCTCGATCGACATCGAAGACGACGGCTCGATCAAGATCTTCGGCGAAACCAAGGAAGCGGCAGATGCTGCCAAGCAGCGCATCCTGGGCATCACCGCAGAAGCCGAGATCGGCAAGATCTACGTCGGCAAGGTCGAGCGTATCGTCGACTTCGGCGCCTTCGTCAACATCCTGCCTGGCAAGGACGGTCTGGTGCACATCTCCATGCTCAGCGATGCGCGTGTAGAGAAGGTCACCGACGTGCTGAAAGAAGGTCAGGAAGTCGAAGTACTGGTACTGGACGTGGACAACCGCGGCCGTATCAAACTGTCGATCAAGGACGTCGCCGCTGCCAAGGCATCGGGTGTCTAAGCCTTCTCGGCCCTGATGAAAAGGACCTCTTCGGAGGTCCTTTTTTTATGTGCGCAGAAAAACCTGTCGGACTTGCATCTTGCATGCAGGTTTTTCGCCGGGCTTGCAAATTGCACGACACCAACAAGATGAATGTTTTCGTAAGTCATTGTTTTTAAAGGAATCAAGCGAAGCGGAAAAACTGGCACAGCCCCTGCAACTACCTTCATACCTGCAGCCAGGAACCACGGCGCAGATCTTTCGAATAAACAGGAGTGACCCACATGAAGAAGTTTGCCATTGCTGCCGCTACTGCTACCGCCCTGACTCTGTCCATGGCTAACGGCGCATTCGCCGCAGAGGCTACCCAAGCTCCAGTGATGCTGGCTTCCAACCAACCGGTGGCCGATGCCAAGCAAGAAACCTCGGACACCTGGATCACCACCAAGGTCAAGGCTGATCTGCTGACTGAAAAAGGCATCCCGGGCAGCGATATAAAAGTTGAAACCAGCCACGGTGTTGTCTCCCTGTCTTCGGACACGAAGGTCACCCCATCGCAGAAAGAAGCCGCGGTGAACATCACCAAGAAGATCAAAGGCGTGAAAGACGTAACTGCTGAAGCGCTGAAAACCGAATAAGGATTGTCCCGTCGGTCAGAAGGATCTGGCCACCCAAAGAGAAAGCCCCGGCATCTGCCGGGGCTT